>QLTX01000109.1 GCA_018725175.1 Candidatus Psychracetigena formicireducens | reverse complement strand
TAGATATTGAAAAACTCATTGGGATTTTGGATGAATATGGATTAACTGAGAAGTTTAGGAGTTTTAGAGAAAAATATTATGGTAAATAACCAAAAAATTGTTATCGGTGATAGGGTTTTAACACGAGAGGATTTGTTTAAGGAAAAGGAGAGGTCCCGCAAAGAGCGAGCTAAGCTCTCGTTTGAAGAGAAAATAAGAATTCTTGTTAATTTACAGAAACTTGCTAAAACCTGGGGTAAGAAAAAGGATGTTGTTATTTGGAAAATTTAAGTAGGGAAAAGGGGACTCCGAAGGACAAGCCTACGGGGCAAGCAGGCTACTTTTTGATGGATAACCGAACAACCTTTTACCTTCGCTCATTCTGTAAAAAGATATATAGGAAGTGGACTAATTTTAACTTGGTAATAAAATGAGAGAACCGTACAAAACATTGATAGAGAAACTGATTGAAGCTCTGAAAAAAAGATACGGGGATAGATTTATCTCTTTAATTATTTTCGGATCGGTAGCGAGAGGAGAGATGAAGAAGGATAGTGATATAGATTTACTCTTAATCATAGATTCCATCACAAAAAGAAGGCTTAAAAGGCAGGAGGAATTTATGGAAGTGGAAAAGGAATTAGAAGAACACTTGAATGTGCTTTTTGATGAGGGCTACTTCACTGACTTCTCACCCATAATAAAAACACCTGAAGAAGCGGTGAGGATCTCACCTCTTTATTTAGATATGGTGGAGGATGCAATAATTGTACATGATAAAGATAACTTCTTCAAAAACATCTTGGAAAATGTTAGGAAAAGGCTTAAAGAGCTGGGCTCAAAAAGGATTAGCATGGGTAAAAGGTGGTACTGGATTTTAAAGCCAGATTATCATTTCGGTGAGGCGATAAGGATTGAATAATATTGAAATGGCGAAATCGTATCTAAGGCAGGCTGAAGAGAGGCTAAAACATGCGAAAGAAGCCTTAAGCGATGGGAGTTATGCTTATGTGATAAGGCAGAGTCAGGAAGCGGTTGAGCTTGCACTTAAAGCTTCACTTAGAATTGTTGGAATTGAACCACCGAAGTTTCATGATGTTGGTCCCATATTGAGGAGAAATTCAAATTCTTTTCCAGAATGGTTCAGAAAAGAGATAAATAAGATGGCATCTATCTCAAGAATGCTGAGAAGGGAAAGGGAGCCAAGTATGTACGGAGATGAGGAGTTGGCCTTGTCCCCTGATGAACTTTACACCTTTGAAGATGCTAAAACAGCTTTTGATGGATCTGTGTTCATTTTTAATAGCTGTAAGAAATTACTAAATGAAGCTGAAAAGAAATGAATCCCAAAGTCACAATAATAATCCTGAACTGGAATGGGCTTGAGGATATAAGATATAATAATGTTAACTTAAATGCGTATGAAAGTTTAAATGGGAGCTATGATGAAAGCTAAAATGGAACTTGCGATTGTTACACAGAGGAAGGAGGCTTTAGAACAGGAGCTAAATAGAATTGTAGCTACACTGGTGGAGAAATATCAGCCAGAGAAAATAATCCTCTTCGGCTCATTAGTAACTGGTAGGATACATGAGTGGAGCGACATTGATTTACTCATCATTAAAGAAACCACCACAAGAAGAGTTTATCGAAGAGCCGAGGCACTAAAGGGAGCAAAGCGAAACATTCCCATGGACGTTATTATTCTGACGCCAAGTGAGGTAAAGTTTTTATCTGATGAGAACTCTTTGTTCATCAAGGATATCCTTGAAAAGGGTAGTGTTGTATATGAGAAAGAAAAACCCATGGTTTGACTATGCCCTGGATGATTTCAAGGCGATAGAAGTCCTCCTCAATGAAAAAGTCTATCGGTTAGCATGCTTCCATGCCCAGCAATTTGTCGAGAAGGTGTTTAAAGGACTTTTATTCCAACAAGGAATAGATCCGCCCAGAACTCATGATTTAGGCTTTCTTTACCAGAAATTAGAGCAGCTAAACCTCCTGCTAAAGATCGATATGCCGGATTTAGAATTTCTTAGCGATGTTTATCTTGAGTTCCGCTACCCTCCAGATATTGGTCTTCTCCCTCATGGCGAACCTATGGAAGAAGATGCCCTGAAGGCACTGGAAATTGCCCAGCGAATTTTTGCACAGGTTGATTGCGAGCCTGCCAAAGGTAGTCGTGGCAATCTCATGTTTTTGTTATGCTGAACTTGATTCAGCATCTCGTTTTTAAATCCTTAAAAGAGGAGATCCCGTATCAAGTACGGGAGAGTTCCCGGGTCAAGCCCGGGAAGACACCCACCACCGTCATCGCCCTGATTTTCATCAGGGTAAACTCCGGGGGGTCTGTGGCAATCTCATCTCTTTCCCCTCCTGGAAGGGAGGGGAGTAAGGGGAGGGTGATTATTTCTTACCCCCTCACCCTGCCCTCTCCCTATCATTAGGAGAGGGTTTAAAAACACAAAAGATGAGACTGCCACGGGATTTCATCCCTCGCAGAGACAAAAAAGAAGTCATTGCGAGCATATTTTCCCCTACTTTTGCCTGCCTGTGCGTGTTCGCACGCAGACAGGTCATTGCGAGCTCACGAAGTGAGCGTGGCAATCCCATCTCTTTCCCCTCCTGGAGCGACCTTATTTTTCTTTCCCCTCTTGGAAGGGAGGGGAGTAAGGGGAGGGCGATGTTTTTCGTCATTCTGGGTCATCGTCCTGGACCCCAATCCAGGATCTATCCAGAATCTCCGGTTTTCTTTCCCCTCCTGGAAGGGAGGGGAGTAAGGGGAGGGCGAAATGGTTGACCTCTCACCTAAAATAAGAAAGTACCAAAATCATAATGGGTAATTGGAGCAACTATGAACATATTTAAAAGAGTTGTAGTTACTGGTGGTGCAGGTTTTATAGGTTCTCATCTAACTGAGGAGTTGGTGGAAAGAGGATTTGAAGTTATCGTAGTTGATAATTTAGCTACTGGAAAGATAGAAAACATCAACCATCTGTTTAACAAAGATAATTTCAAATTCATTAAAGGAAGCATCACAGACCTAAATTTATTAAGAGAAGTTTTTCAGGGAGTCCATTGTGTCTTTCACCAGGCAGCTCTTTCCAGTGTTCCAAGATCCCTAAATAACCCTACCGCTACTAATGAGGTAAATATTAATGGGACTCTTAATGTCTTGATAGTGGCTAAGGATTGTGGTGTCCCCAAGGTTGTTTATGCCTCATCTTCCTCAGTTTATGGAGACACCCAGGAACTACCTATAAGAGAGGATATGAAACCAAACCCCCTCTCACCTTATGCAGTATCTAAATTAACCGGAGAGTATTACTGCAAAGTATTTTCCAATTTATATGAGATAAAATCAATTAGCCTTAGATATTTCAATGTCTATGGTCCAAGACAGGACCCTAACTCTGAATATGCTGCAGTTATACCAAGGTTTATAACCAGAATTTTAAACCACCAACCCCCCATAATCTATGGAGATGGAAACCAGACCAGAGATTTCATTTTTATAAAGGATGTGGTTAAGGCAAACATCCTATCAATGGAAGCAGAAGCTGCAGTAGGGACATTCAATATTGCTTCGGGAGAAAGAATAGGTATAAGGGAACTGGCAGATAAGATAATGGAGATTGCCAACCTTAAACTTGAACCTATCTATGATGAACCACAATCAGGAGATGTCAAAGACTCTTTGGCTGATATCTCTGAAGCTAAAGCTCAACTTAAGTACCAACCAGAATTTAGCCTAATAGATGGTTTAGAAGAAACCATAAAATGGTATTGATTGGGAGAAAAAATAGGTGGATTTAAAATGCTATAATACTGAAGTTTCTAATCCTTTGAGCAGCAAATATAAAGACAAGATAAAGACTAAGGAGGAATAGACAGTGAAAGCAATTATTTTATGTGGTGGTAAGGGAACCCGTCTTAAACCTCTAACTTATACCACTGCTAAACAACTGCTTCCTATTGCCAATAAACCCATTCTTTTCTATGTGCTGGACCAGGTAAAAGAAGCAGGGATTTCCGAAGTAGGCATTATTATTTCGCCTGATACCGGTAAGCTGATAAAAGAAGCGGTGGGAGATGGCTCCCGGTGGAACTTCCAGGTTACCTACATATTACAAGCAGAACCTCTTGGCTTAGCCCATGCAGTTAAAACCGCTAAAGGGTATCTTATGGATTCGCCTTTTTTAATGTTTCTGGGAGATAACCTGATAGGTGGGGGTATAACTGATTTTGTGAAGGAGTTTAACAGTTCCCCCTGCGATTCCCTAATGTTATTTAAGGAAGTTCCCGACCCCAGGTTGTTTGGGGTAGCGGAATTAGATAGTTGTGGCAAGGTAATCAGGCTGGTAGAAAAACCCAAAGAGCCCCAAAGTAACCTGGCGGTAGTTGGGGTTTACCTTTTCAAGCCTTGTATTCATAAGGCTATTGAAGATATAAAGCCTTCACTTAGAGGTGAATTAGAAATAACTGATGCTATACAGAAACTACTTGACTGTGGATTAGAGGTAAAAAGTCACCTGCTTACTGGTTGGTGGCTGGATACCGGTAAAAAAGATGACTTACTGGAAGCTAACCGGGTGGTGTTAGATGACTATACCAGGAGGAATATCCAGGGTAATGTTGATAATCAAAGCCAGGTAATTGGCAGGGTGGAGATTGGGGTTGATAGCCATATTCAAAACAGTATAATCAGGGGTCCTGTGGTTATTGCTCCTCATTGTCAGGTATTAAATTCCTACATTGGACCATTTACCAGCATTGGTGAAGGCTCTTTTATTGAAAAATCTTCCACCTACAACCCTAACCACCTGGTAATCAGAACTTCCTGGTTATACGGTATAATAATACTTTAATAGATTCATAGAAAAGTCTTGACTTTTGATGAAATAATGCCTATAATATAAA
>QLTX01000108.1 GCA_018725175.1 Candidatus Psychracetigena formicireducens | reverse complement strand
CGCCAGGGAAAATCGTTTACTCAGGTGTGGGAAAAAGCCGGGAAGAAATAGAGTTGGCTCTTAAGGCTGGGATATTAATGTTTAATGTTGAGTCATTGGGAGAACTTCTTCTGATTAATGACCTGGCGGAGAGTTTGAAGTTAAAGGCGAACATATCTTTCAGGGTAAATCCAGAGGTAAATGCCAGAACCCATCCATATATAACCACCGGTATGAGAGAGAATAAGTTTGGCATCACTTTTGAAGAAGTAATACAGTACAGTAGTTTAACCCGAGACCTTTCGCATATAAACCTGGTTGGAATTGACTGCCATATTGGGTCACAAATTACCGATATTGAACCTTATTTATTATCAATTAGACGCTTAAAACAGCTTTATTTTACTTTAACAGAACGGGGTTATAACATACAAATTATTGATATTGGTGGTGGATTGGGCATAAGTTACCAGGGAAAAGCGGTACCCGGTCCTGAGGAATGGAGCTCTGCTATAGTGGAAGAGTTAAAAGGGATAAAAGGAGTAAAATTGATAGTTGAGCCGGGTAGATCAATTGTTGCTTCTTCGGGGGCAATTATCGGGAAGGTTCTCTATCAAAAATCCCGTGAAGGGAAAAACTTTCTTATTGTAGATATTGGAATGAACAATTTAATAAGGCCATCTCTTTATAATGCTTACCATGACCTTAAACCGGTGCTTTTAGAAGAAGAAAAAGAAACTGCTATTTTTGATGTAGTTGGGCCGTTATGTGAAACTGCAGACTTCTTAGGCAAAGAGAGGAATCTTCCCTGGATGCAACCGGGTGATTTACTGGCGGTAATGGATACTGGTGCTTATGGTTTTAGTCTGGCTTCTAATTATAATTCCAAACCCAAAGCTGCCGAACTGTTAGTTAAAGGGAATAAGTTTTACCTGATAAGAAAAAAAGAAACCTTTGAGGATTTAATAAATAACGAAATCATTACTGAAGTATAATTAAACTTCATTAAATTTATTGAAAAAAGACTTTTATAGTCTCACCTAATATTCTTTTTGTATTAGATTCATTGCCTCATTAATAAATATATACCAAATCTTTAGATTTTGCTTTAGATTTATTATCAATTATAGACCTCCTCCTTATGGTTTCCTTGAGCTGGTTAAGCTTAACTAATCTATTTGGCATCTTTAAGATCTTTCTCTTAAGCTTGGCTTAGTTTAACTCCTCATAGAGGTTAAGTAGCCTTTCTTTGTATAACCTCCTTTTAAATAGATTTTTAGGTGAGGCAATGAATCAGTTTCCTAAAGATTTTTGATGAGGCAATTCGAATTAACCAAACTCCCCCTTCTACATGTTATAATATTAAAATCCCGGACTTAAGGGCTTTACCACCCCTGAAAGTCGTCAAAGCAAGGGAGGTACGATGTGATAAAAAAGTTAGTCAATCCTCTGGATCTATCCATCCAGGAATATCAACATCTTTTTGAAACCGGAAAAACTATTTATGAATCCCCACAAAACTTCACCCAATTAGCTAACTCTAAAATTCTGGCTACCCTTTTCTATGAACCCAGCACCCGAACTCGCATGAGTTTTGAATCCGCAATGTTCAGGTTAGGAGGAAAAGTGCTTTCTATGGCAGATACCAGCTCCAGTTCAGTTGCCAAGGGAGAAAGCCTGGCTGACACCATTAAAACCATCAGTAATTATGTAGATATCATTGTCATCCGTCACCCCAAAGACGGTTCAGCTGAGGTAGCAGTCAAGTATTCTTCGGTACCGGTAATCAATGCTGGTGATGGTGCTCATCACCACCCCACACAAACACTTACTGACTTATTCACCCTTTATATGTACCGGGGTAAGGTAAGCAATAATTCCTTCGGTTTTTGTGGAGATTTAAAGTATGGGAGAACTGTTCACTCGCTCATTACCACCTTAGCCAGGTATCCTGAGGTTAATTATTACCTGATATCCCCCGAAGAGCTACAACTACCCCAGCATATAAAAAACTCGGTATTAGAAGTTAATCCTAAGGCTACCTTTAATGAAACCTCTCAGATGGAAGAGGTTTTACCCAATCTTGATGTTCTCTATATGACCCGTATTCAACGGGAAAGATTCTTTAACGAAGATGACTACCTCAGGCTTAAAGACACTTTTATTCTTGATAAAAACAAGGTTAATATGATGAAAAAAGACGCTCTAATTATGCATCCCCTTCCCAGGGTTTCTGAAATAACCTACGAGGTTGACGATGACCCCCGGGCGATTTATTTTGAACAGGCAAAACTCGGTATGTATATCCGCATGGCTTTAATCAGCCTGATGTTAGGCTTGAATACCAACCGATAAAGGGAGAAACTGATATGAGTGATAGTGAACTAAAAGTTGAAAAAATTACCCGAGGCATAGTGATAGACCATATCAAAGTGGGTAATGGATTAAAAATATTTAATAAATTAAACCTGGGAGAGTTAGGTAAAGCTATCGCTTTGCTTATAAATGTTCCCAGCTCCAAGATGGGAAGAAAGGATATTATTAAAATATCCGATGTTCTGGACCTTGATTTGGCCATGCTGGTTCTTATTGACCCGGATATAACCCTTGATTACATTGATGAGGGCAAGGTAATTAAGAAAATAAAACTGGAACTACCAAATACTGTAAGAGGTTTACTGAAATGCCGTAACGCCCGCTGTATTACCTCTGCCGAATCTTATCTGGAATCTATATTTTACCTGGTTGATAGTAGCAGTAGAACCTACTGTTGCCATTACTGTGACGAATTCCTCAAAGTATAATTGGCACTTTAAAAACATATCGCTGGTGGACTCCTTTACCCAGGAGGAGGGTGGTTTATGGGTAGAAAATGGCATAATCACGGATAAACCTTCAGCAAATAATGATTACCATTTAGTAGATGGTAAAGGTTTATTGTTAATGCCAGCCTTTATTGATTTACATGCTCATTTTCGCGAACCTGGTTTTACTTATAAAGAAGATATGCTTTCAGGATGTAACGCTGGTGCTAAAGGTGGATTCACTGCCATTTCCCTTATGCCTAACACCTCTCCGGTTCTGGATAAACCAGAATTTATAAACGACCTTAAGAAAAAATATTCAGATTTGCTCCCCCTTGATATATTCTATACTGCTTCTATAACCGAAGGGCAGGAAGGCAAGAAAGTTGTTGATTTTGATAATCTCTCTCCCTTAGTGTGGGCTTTTAGTGATGATGGAAAGGGAGTTGATGATCCCGAGGTTTTTCAGCAGGCTCTAATTAAAGCACGAGATACTAACAAAACTTTGCTATTGCACGAAGAAGTAAGCCTTGCCCAAATGCCTCTTTTTTCTAAAAACATCTGCCCCGAGTTGTGGATGGTTAAAAGAGACCTAGAAATGAATCAAAAAATAAAAGCCAGCCTTCATTTGACACATTTATCCAATCCCCAAAGCATTAAAATGGTGGATGAAGCTCATAAGAAAAGCCAACCGGTAACCTGCGATGTTACGCCTCATCATCTCTGCTTGAATATGGAAAATTTTCCCTATAAAGTTAACCCTCCTTTAGTGAATGAGTCCACCAGGAAGTCTCTCCTGGAACTGGTCAGACAGGGGATGGTTAACGCTATAGCTACCGACCATGCTCCCCATTCAGATGAGGACAAAGAAAAGGAAGCACCGGGTATTAATAATCTTGAACTTACTTTTGCCACGCTTAACAATTTTTTGATAAGAAAGGGTCAAATTACCCTGCCTAAGTTATCTTTTCTGCTTTCTTTAGGTCCTGCGCGAATATTAGGGATAAGTGCTTATTCAGGACTTCTGCGGAATGGGTTCCAGGCAGACCTGGTAGTTATTGACCCTAACAGAAAATCAGCTATGAACATTAATTCTTTTGTATCCAAATCACATAATACCCCTCTACTTGATTACCCTCTTTTTGGCTGGCCCTTGTTAACCTTAAAAAAAGGGGAGGTGGTCTATAATAGTGGAATTATTAATTGATAAGTTATTTAAAGCAGTAAAAAACCATAGCCCCCTATGCCTGGGGTTAGACACAGATTTAAGCTATATTCCTAATTTTATTAGAAATAAAAGTTCAAACCCCTCCGAGTCATTATTTATTTTTAACCGCCTGCTGATTAATTCAGTTGAGCAACTGGTGGGTGCGGTAAAAATACAGATCGCCTTTTATGAAGCCCAGGGGATAGAAGGATTAAAAGCCTACTCCGACACCTTAAAATACCTAACTAAAAAAGGTATATTGAGTATTGCTGATATTAAACGCGGTGATATCAGTGTTAGCGCTAAACAATACGCCTTAGCTCATTTTTCCGGTGATTTTGAAGCGGATTTTATTACCTTAAATCCATATCTTGGCTTTGATAGCCTTCAGCCTTTCCTGGAAGTAATAGAAAAATATAATAAAGGTGCTTTTATCCTGGTTAGAACCTCTAACCCTTCAGCTAAAGAGGTCCAGGATTTAGAAGTTTCAGGCATTCCAATTTACCAACATATAGGTAAAATGGTAAGCCTGTGGGGTAAAGACTCAACTGGTTTAAACGGTTATTCCAGCCTGGGGGCTGTCTTTGGAGCCACCTACCCGCTGCAGCTAAAAGAGTTTAGAGAACTATATCCGGGAATGTTTCTGTTAGTGCCTGGCTATGGTGCCCAGGGAGCTAATAAAAAAGATATTATTTATGCCTTTAACCAGGGGAATGGCGCAATTATCAATGTTTCCCGCTCAATTATCTCCACTTTGAAAGATTGCTTGGATGAAAAAGAGTTTCTGGAAAAAGCCCATAAAATCATCAGAGAAATTGCAAAAGAAATAAAGACGGCTTCTCTTGAAGGTATAATAATACTTTAATAGATTCATAGAAAAGTCTTGACTTTTGATGAAATAATGCCTATAAT
>QLTX01000107.1 GCA_018725175.1 Candidatus Psychracetigena formicireducens | reverse complement strand
TAATAAATTCCAGAATCTGGGCATTAGGTGTATTAATCTTACTTAATAATACTGACGAGGATTGAGAATCCATTTGTAATTGGTAAAATGGATGTTTAAGGGCATTACTTTTATCAAAATTTCCCAGATAAAAACTACTATTTTTAGATTCACTGATGTATCTTTCGCAGTTAAAAGCAGGTTCCTGAAATAGACCATCCATATTTACCCTTGTTAACTCGTTTCCTTTGAGAATATATTCTAAAGGATAAACTTTAGAACCAGACCCAATATGAAGTGGTGATATAGCCTCTAAAACATATTTAGTTGCTTTTTCCATAATTAACCTCTCATGCCTTTATCCCGAGGCAAAAGGCGTAGCCATAGCGATAAACTTTATGTTTATCAAAACCCTCAGGAGTAATGTCCACAAGTTCTCCTTGAGGTTTTCTACCATTAAAAATTGACCCCTCGGTGAACATGCGAACATACTTTTTCCTTCTGGAGGTTTCGTCAAAAGAGTAAACAAAACCCCCCCTGGTTTTATATCCATATTGTGCAGGGCTCAAAGGCCTTTCTGTTTCTGCAGGATAATACAACGATAATAACTGATAAGCATTCTCTATGTCATCATCTATCTCTAAGTATTCAAACCTTACTTTGAATATTCCTTTCCCGCTTCCTCTATCTCCACCCAAACCTGCATCACCCAGTAATCTGAGTGAAGCTTTAAGTTTTTTAGCTATAGAATTATCTTTATAGTCAATAATAAAATAAAAACCGCAATTAGGCTGGAAATGCAATTCCCGGAAATTAAAAAGATTGGAAGAGCTATTTATCCGATCAAGGGTAACTCTTTGAACTTCTTTTTCTTTCCAGAAGTATAAATCATCCTCACTTTGAGAATTCTTCCTCTCCACTGGCAATAGGGCCAACTTATCCTGCAGCAATATATACTCATCAAGATTAAAGTGCCTTTTCTGTTTGATATCTTCAAACAGTTTAAAAGGAATGAATTTAACCCTTTTGAAATTTTTGGCTTCATCGTCAGGTGCTTGAAAATTATAAGGTAAGGGGAAAAATAACACATCATCATAAAAAGGGAAAGAGGAACTAATTAAAAAAGGTGGTTTATCAAGAAAAGTTAGCAATAATTCCTCCAGAGAATTTTTTCCATAGAGCGCTCTCCAGGCATAACAGACGGAAGAAAAGAGTGTGTCGGAATGTATAATATTACTGGTATCTTCTAAAATAGTTTCTTTCTCCCCTAAATGAAGAGGACTTTTAAAACAGAGTTTTACTATTTCGTATTTCATATTTCTTCACCAGTGGTTAAGAAAAAAGAGGGTTTAGCAGTTTATCATCATTTATTCTTTCAGAAATCTCTTTTAATACTCCCTGTTCTACGGGTTGTTTTATAGTGATATCAGTTTTACCTTCCTCATAATCAAGATTAGAGTTCCAGAATATTTTAATATCAATAAATTTAATCTTTCCATACCCACGACTGCCACTTCCTCCAAGATAATCATCTTCCAGAAGCTGCATAGATTTTATAATCTTTCTAAATAGTTTTTTATCATTTTCCTGGTAAATGTTAAAAACCATTTCAAAATCAAACTCCGCTCCCCGGGGAACTCTTTCCTGTTGCCTGGGATTGGCAGCTGAGGTAATACGGTCTATGGAGTTTTCAATTTTAACTTCTGTCCATTCCAGCTCAAGATTTTTTCTAACATTTTCGGAGATAGACTCTTCAATTAAAAATGAGTCCCTGACGATGAGCCTGGTGGGAGTGGTGTTATTAATTATTATCTGACCATTACCATCGGCTCTATCATTGATAGCATTACTTCTACCGAAAATATTACAGGCCGGGCAATCTATATCATTACATAAATGTACTCTAATATCAGGCTTCTTCTGCCATACCAGGTTAGTAAGCGTGGCTAATCCTTCTGCTTTTTCCAGTAAAGACCTCATTTTACCTTTAATTGAGGAGCCGGGAATATAGGGTTTTCCATTATTATCTTTTATTACCGTGTTGTCCACACCACCAATATCCATCCCACTTTTAGAACCCCCGATATGTAAAGCGGTTTCGGTTCTAATCTTACTGAGAACAATTATTTTGCCTTTTAAAGTTATGTCTGTCATTTATTCCTCCTCTACTCTTTTCCATATTTATAAAAATAAGCCAGGATGGCCTGGAAAAAATCCTTAAAATACCCAAAAGTTACATCATTTTTAACTTCTTTAATCAAGTTACTGAGCAGGTCTGTAAGTTTGATTATATCTCTTTTTCTGGATGATACATAGGCTAATTTAGCCCGAAGCATATTCAATTTATATTCTTCATATTGGTGCATACCCATCACTTCTGTGTATATTTTTCTTATTGATGATGTAGACTTTCCTTTCAGATTCGCTTTAGCAAACTTCTCCGCACATTCAATCATCTTTTCACTGTTACCTTTTAGAATTTCTTTAAGGTCTTCAGGGGTTAGATCATATTGTTCGCCTCCGCTCCCTTGTTGTTGAAAATCTCTTCTATTCATATCTCTACTCACGCCAACCTCCTTTTATAATTCTAATTCTGCCCATCGGGCAGCGTATAAAACACCAATTTCCAAATTGTGTCCCTTAATTACTCTTTTTTCTAACTCCATAATTTTACTTGCTAAATGGTTTTGCCTTTTAGCCAATCTACTTAAACTATAAATGAATAACCAGAGCCTATTTATTGGGTACTCGCCCTTTTTAAACTTATTAAATTCTATAAACCCCTGGTAGATGATTTGAAGCAAAGAGCTGGGTACCTTATCTTTACTTATGAGGCTAACCAGAATATTTTTAACTTCCTCTATTTCTTTATACTCTTCCCATTGGAAGGGTTTATTCAGGAAAACAACCTTATTCTTTTCCAAATCTTTGGCTTTTACCTCTAAATCATCGCCACATATTTGTGATGCTTTATAGAAAGGGTATTTTTCCCCTGGTGGTATAAATATTGAACAGGATAAGGTTATATGAGGATTATGAGATACAAAGCGTTGAAAATCATAATTGATTTTCATTGCCAAAACTGGAATCACATCCCAACTTCCCATAATTACAAAATCATCTCCACCAGCATAAATTAGGTATGTTGTATTTTTGAATAAGTCATCATTTTCCACTATTCGGTTAAGCCAGGAAAGGAAAAATGATTCCATATTTCTACTAAGTGAGGCGATTCTTGAAATGGATTTATTTTCTAAACCAGTACTGAATACTTTGCCTAAATTATCAACATCTCCTCTAAGTATTGCCCACCTTTTCTTACCTTTAGCATCCTTAGAGAGTTCATCAAAACTTTTAATAGTACCACTGGTTGTCAGGGGCGCGTATTTAGGAAGTTGTATAAATCCATCGCATTTATATCTGGAAAAATTTCTGTCGTTTAGGGTAAAGTTAAAAGCTCCTTCAACAATAGTATTATTAAATGAGATTTCCATACCAAAGGCTTTGAAAACTTCAAATACATTATCAAAAGAGATAAAGCTCATCTCTTTAGTTTCATCAAAATATTTTTCTGAATAAATGTTTTTTCTGATAATATCGTCAGCTAAATCTTCGTAACTTTTACAGAAATGACATTTTTCTTCATTAGCTTCATAGCTTCTTATCAGGCATACCGGGCATAAATCTGTTTCTGCTGCAAAAGGACCAAAAAACTCTTGAGAGGAATCTTTGATAATCTCTAAAAATTTGTGCTTCTTTTTTTCATATAATTTTGCAGTAAGTTCTTTCCAGTGTTTCCCAAAGAAATCTTCCCCAAAATCATTGAAATTTAGAGAGGCTCCAGCTATTACCAGACTTAAAGCACCCTGATGTGCTCGGAATAAAACTTCATTGACTTTTTTTTGTAAGTCTTGAATTTCTTCATTTTCAATATAGGGAAGAAGTAAGTAGAAGTGACCTCCTCCGCAAAATAAAAGGTTAAGTGGAGTTAACTCAAACTTCCTTAGAATATGCTTGGTTATGGATAGAGCAAGTAAGTGTATATAAACCGACCTTCCTTTTAGACCTTTAGCTGCGCCTTTTGCGGAAATATCATAAATAAAATTCTGAATTCCAGAGATATCACCTGCAAGTAAGGTGAAAGCTTGTGTATCTAAAATATCTTCTTCATCTTTTACTTTTCTTTCTTTTGATTGGTATTTTTTAACCAGGGATTTATGTACTTTTTCATAATCTATCTGTCCAGGTGCTCTATTGGAATGCCTAAAAAGACAGGAGGCAATAGCTGCAGTTGTCTTAGTATGGTCAAATAAAGATATGTCTGGGTTAGAATAATAAGCCGCTGATGGTATAGAAGATGTAAAAATATCCAGAAGATTTAATAATTGGGTAATCTTTTTCTCTCCTGTAACTTTTAAATTTATCTCATTTAAAGATGTAACAAAACTATGCCATAATGATTTATAACTATGATTGTTAAATGCCGATTCCTGGTTAGGTTGTGGAAAAAAAGTCTCAGGTGTTATCTCTAAACCACAGAGAGGTTGATAATGAACCTGCGGTTTGGAATAACCATCCCGGATGTTACTTACTTGAGATAATATTGATATCAGGGGTTCAGTCGAGGGATCAACATGCTGTTCGTCCTCACGATCTTCTCGTTCTTCAGCCGACAGCTTATCGGCAATGGCAACAATGTATTCATAGGGATCACGCGGATTATGATGGTTTTCAGCTATTTTAGAAGCTTCATAATCTTCAATATAATTCTTCAATAAATATGCACTCCAGAATTGATGTTGAGGTTTATTCTGCTGTAATCTATATTCAACTTTGATGTTGCTTACTATGTTAAGATTATCTTTTTCTGCTCTTTGCCAGAATTTTCCAATATCATGAAGCAAACTTCCAATTACTAAGCTTGAAAATCCTGATTCAAACAAAAACC
>QLTX01000106.1 GCA_018725175.1 Candidatus Psychracetigena formicireducens | reverse complement strand
ACTGAATAAGGAGTAATTATACTTAATTAATACTTGACAAAATTGGTGCTTTCATACATGCGAGGTTACATAAGTAACCGTGGCAAACTCATCTTTTATGGTTTTTACCCCTGTTCCAGGAAAGTATAGTGGCGTCAATTATTATGCAATTCCTCTCCAGGTAGGGGGAGGCAGGGTGATGGGGGTAAGAAACTATCACCCTCCCCTTACTCCCTTCCCTTTCAGGAGGGAAAGAAAATGAAGAAACTTAGCTTCCTGTCACCCTGAACAAGATGTGGGGCTACCTCTTTTTAAACTTAAATACTGAGATGCTGGATCGGAGTCCAGCAGGACAGAGGCTTTCGGAGATGCTGGATTAATCCTGAATTTAGTCCAGGACAGGGTTCAGGTCAGGGTTTAGGGTTACAGGAGGGGGGAGAAAGCTGCTTACGATGATAATTAAGGGATTTATACTGCCTTTTCATATTCAGTTAATAATGTCTCCATCAACTCTTTAACTGAAACAATTTTATCTACCTTATAGGCATTAGCTCCAGCAAAAGCAAATCCTTCAGCCAAATTTCCTTTTTTAGCGTTGGTCAAGGCCAGGGCAATACAATAGGGCGCTACCCTAAAATCACAGGTTTTCAGGCATTTATAGGGACAGGTGAAGGTTTTTTTGACCCCAACAGATATGTCCTCAAGAAACTCGTTTAGTACAGCTCTTCCAGGTAATCCAACTGGACTGTCAATTATAACTAAATCCTCTGGTTTACTTTTTATATAACTTTCTTTGAATTGTATGGAGGCATCACACTCGAGAGTTGCCACAAATCTGGTGGACATTTGTACCCCCTGAGCCCCCAGCTGAAGGAATTTATTTATATCTGCTCCAGTGAATATGCCTCCAGCGGCAATTACTGGAATCTTCTTATTAAACTGCTCCTCAAAGTTTTTTATTTCAGATATGACTTCTAACACTAGTTTTTCTAATGAATAGCTAAAATCATCAATCTGTTCTTTTTTAAAACCGAGATGTCCACCAGCTAAAGGACCTTCCACCACCACTGCATCAGGAACCTGATTGTATTTATTAGCCCAGTATTGAAATATAACTTTAGTGGCTCTTGCAGAAGAGACTATAGGTACAACTTTAGTTGAAGTATTTCTTAACCCACCCAGTGATGGTGTTGGTAGTTTCTTAAGAGGAAGACCAGCACCCAGAAAAATTAAATCCACTCCTTCATCTACAGCTACCTGCACCAGGTCATCAAAATCAGAAAGAGCTACCATTATGTTTACTCCAATAATCCCCTCTGTCATTTCCCTGGCTTTTCTTATTTCTTTTCTTAAGGCTCTTTTGTTTGCTTCTTTAAAGCGTGTTTTAAAGTCTGGTTCAAGCATACCAATAGCGGCAGCACCGATAACTCCTATGCCACCTTCATTAGCTACAGCTGAGGCTAAACCAGATAAAGAAATACCCACGCTCATTCCCCCTTGAATAATTGGTAGGCGAGCTTCTAAATCTCCTATTATCAGTTTTGGTATAGTTTTTGAACCCAAATAATTATTCTTTCCTTTATTTAGTTAGATTATTTTAATTGTTTTATCATTATACGATATGAATAGACAATATTCATTAACTAAAGGTTGCTTTAATCCATTCTCCGACGAAATGGGTTAAAGTTATGACTAACAACGCAATAGCCAAGTGCTCCAAGACCACTTTCCAGGGGTTAGTTTTTTGACCTCTGGAAAGAAAATAACTGAATATACAGAGCATAGATAATCCCCAAACTACGCTTATTATTATTGCTGTGGTAAGTTGGAATAATAAAATGGGAACAACAAAAGTTAGCGCAAAGAGAAACTTAAATAGAAAAGTGTATATGGTTGATGCCCATATTTCTCTTTCATGATGATTGTTCTCTGATTCTTCCGAGATATGAATACCAAAAGCATCAGAACAGGCATCTGCTATAGCAATGGTCAAAATACCCCCGATAACTGCAAGTTGGGAGTTAGTACCGGAATACAAACCTACCATTAACCCCAGAGTGGTTATTATTCCTGAAGTTAAGCCAAAACTTAGTCCGGTTTTAAGTGAATGATTCATGGTAATAGTCTATTCTTCTTTTTTAATTAATTTTAATATTATTTTTTTAAACTATAAATGTTCTATCAATTATAAGGATGTCTCATTACATAATCAAGCAAGTTAAGTTAAATAAACATTTTCTTCTCAGGGGATGGTTGTAGCCAGGTGAAATGAAGAGGGAAATAAAAGATGAGGTCGCCAAGCACTCCTTGAGTGCTTGGAGCGACAAGTGCATGTAAGGATACCTGTGATGACAGGTGTGAATAAAGATGCTTGGTAAAAAAAGTCAGTGAGAATTTTCGATTTTTGTAAGAATAAATGTATAATAAAAGAAAGGAGTAAATATGAAAATACTTCTCGTTTATCCTGACTATCCAGATACGTTCTGGAGTTTCAGGCATGCTTTAAAATTTATCTCAAAAAAGGCAAGCTATCCTCCCTTAGGACTGTTGACAGTTGCTTCAATGTTACCAAAAGAATGGGAGAAAAGGCTTATAGATATGACCGTAGAGCCGTTAACCGATAAGCATATTATGTGGGCTGATTATGTGTTTATTAGTGCTATGTATGTCCAAAGGGAATCTGTTAGAGAGATAGTCGCTAAGTGTAAAGGATTGGGAGTTAAGATTGTTGCTGGTGGTCCCCTCTTTACAACTGGGTATGAAGATTTCCAAGATATAGATCACCTAATACTTAACGAGGCAGAAATTACCCTGCCACCATTTTTAGAAGATTTGAAAGAGGGTCGGCCTAAACATGTATATACCTCAGACCAAAGGGCGGATATAAATAAGACTCCCATTCCGCTTTGGGAACTGGTTAATATGAACAAATATGCTTCTATGTGTATCCAATATTCTCGAGGCTGTCCATTTGATTGTGAGTTCTGTAACATCACTTCGCTTTTTGGACACAAAATACGAACAAAAACTAAAGACCGGTTATTGGTAGAATTAGATAGTCTTTATTTACAGGGTTGGAGAGGTGGGGTATTTATAGTTGACGACAATTTCATAGTAAATAGAGGAGAGTTGAAAAAGGAAGTTCTACCTGCAATTGTTGAATGGATGGAGAAAAGAATATACCCCTTCTTTTTCAACACCCAGGCCTCGATAAATATCTCCGATGATGAAGAGCTTATAAAGTTAATGGTTCAGGCAGGATTTAGTTCAGTGTTTGTGGGTATTGAAACTCTTAGTGAAGAGAGTTTAATTGAATGTGGTAAATTTCACAACAGAAACCGAGATTTAGTGGCTTGCGTTAAAAAGATTCATGGTTTTGGTATGCAGGTTCAGGGTGGTTTTATTGTAGGTTTTGATAGCGATTTACCTACAGTCTTTGAAAAGTTAACTACATTTATTCAAAAAAGTAGAATTGTCACTGCCATGGTAGGATTATTAAATGCTCCTCGTGGTACCAGACTCTACCAGCGCCTTTTAAAGGAAGGTAGATTGTTGAAGGAAGTTTCGGGTGATAACACTGACCTTTCAATCAACTTTATTCCTATAATGGATTATGAAACGCTCATCAATGGTTATAAAAGATTATTTTCCTCTATCTATTCTCCCAGGTATTATTATGAGCGGGTTTTATCATTTTTAAAAAATTTTAAACCTCTGCAAAAAGGAAGAATTCAGTTTCATTGTTGTTATCTAAGAGCATTTATTAAATCTATTTGGTTTCTCGGTATAACAGGACGGGAAAGATTTTACTATTGGAAGTTATTTTTCTGGGTTTTATTTTGTCGTCCGCGTCTTTTTCCATTAGCGATAACTTTTACTATTTATGGATTCCATTTCCGTAAGATTTCAGAAAAATTATTTATATAGAGGTTATAAGTCATTACCTCCCTGCTCTTCCCCATTGGCCACAACTTCCAAAAAGGTCTATAAAGGAAAATATGTATATTCAATTCAGTGAAGGGGTTCTTTAGAAAAATATGTCTTTATCTAATCCTGTTCAGGAAGGGTTTTGGATAAGTTGGCGAAATTACTTATTACTTCAGCAAGTATGTTTCTTTCACCATCTTCCTCCAAAGTAAAGAAGGCTAAGGATGTAGGTGTTGCCTCAAGTTTTAAAATCTCAAGGAAAGGCTTAAGACTTTCAGGGGGTTCTAACTTTACCGCCCATCTTTTATTGTATCTTATATAGTTTCTTATAAAGATATCTATTATTTTTCGGGATTTTTCATCTATAGATAGGTAAGTTTTGAAAAACCTTTGTATTTGTACTTCAGGTAACACCTTGATAAATGCTTTAGCCAGATCTCTTCTGGCTTCTAAGAGAGGGTGCATATTACTCATCATGGCACAGGTAAACCTCATAGTCTTAAAGCTTTTACCCATAAAGAGGAAGAATTCTTCAAGATCCTGACAACTTAAAAGTATAGCCTTTCCCAATTTGTCCTTCGCACCTAAAATATCTCTCACCCCCTTTTTGCTACCTTTAAAATCTAAACACTTTTCAGATGTTCTATCACCATGGAGAAGAGGAGTTTCGCCCATGTAAGTAGAAATGATTAATATTTTTCTGTCTTCAGCTGAGAGTTTCTTTAGCTTCACTTTAGCTTCCGAAAAACTTTCTTTTATCTTTACTTTCCCCCATTCGTTTACCATTGGAGGAGGCAAGTCTACCAGTGTTACTTTTAGCTTTAGACCTCGAATAAGCCTTCTTAGGGTATCTCCTCTTACCTTTTTGGTTCTTCCTTTAAGAATATCAGATAATTTACTTCTGGCTACTCCAGTGGACTTGGAGGTGAAAGATAGAGATGAGATATGCTTACCTAAAAAATCTCTTAAATACTCAGAGTTTTCATAGACAGATATATCGTGAATATCATGATGGTGGACTGACCCCTCCCAACTGGACACGAAACTGAAAAAG
>QLTX01000105.1 GCA_018725175.1 Candidatus Psychracetigena formicireducens | reverse complement strand
TTCAATCCTCATCACATAATCTTGAAACAATCCCAAATATTAACATACCCCCTCAATTTGTCAAGCCTTTATCTTTAAGATATCGTTAATTTATCTTTCAACTCACTCCAGTGAAGAAACGCCACATTAAAGAACTCTTTCTTTTCACCCATCATAGTAAAACAGGTCAGGATTTTAGTCAGAGAGCTATATTCGTATTCAGCTACATCTTTCATTAATAGCTCGTTACCCTGGTAAATGGTAACTGCACACATTATTTTTCACCTCCTATAACCTGGGGTAATGATTTTTTGGCTAACTCATGATAGTTAGAGTTGTGTATTTTAAGGTTTTCAACTTCTTCCTCAGATAGGGTTCTGATAATCTTACCTGGCACTCCTGCCACCAGGCTTCTGGGCGGTATGATGCTCCCGGTTAATACTACAGTTTGAGCGGCAACTATGGAGTAGTCACCAATTTCTGCTCCATCAAGAATGGTGGCATTCATGCCTATCAGGGAACCTGTCCCCACCCTACAAGCGTGAATGATTGCTCCGTGACCGATGGTCACATAATCTCCAACCACTACCTCTTTTTCAGTAGTGGGGTGGAGTACAGCATGTTCCTGAATATTAGTACACTTTCCGATGTATATACTATTTAAATCTGCCCTGATTACCGCGCCATACCAGACAGATGCTCCCTCATCAAGATGGACACTACCGATAATTTGAGCCTCATCAGCCACATAAATCATTCCTTTAATAGTTGGTATACGGTTAAAAAATGGTTTTATCATTAATCAGGATTCCTTTCGGATAATTTCTTTTATTCTGGTAAGACGAGATATGTTGCTTCTATCCATTTCGTCAAGTCTGAAAGTAATGTATCGTGAAGTTTCTTCCATCTGTGGAATTAGTACGTGTTCCAGGGCGTTAACTCTACGTTTGGTGCGAGCTATTTCTTTAATCATGATTTTTATAGCAATTTCCACTTCTGCCAGGCGAACTAATTTTGTAAATAATTCCTTAATATTTTCCACCGCTTCGTCTAAAGATGAAGTAGTGAAAACAAAACCATACGATATAATGAAATTACTTAAATCCACCTCATAAGAAGGAATTTTAACACCCATTATCCTTTTTATCGCTTTTTTGAGGGTGTTCATGGATGCTGAAGTTAGAATACTTAGCGGAAGAGCCTGAGGAGCCATAGAAGCTTCAGCTAAAATCATAGCTTGCATTACTTTTTTGAGGCCTGCGTCAACCTCCCTTCGGATGCGTATATATTCTTTACTTAGTTTGATAAACTCTTTCATCAATCCTTCCAGTTTGTCCCTGAGAAGACGATGACCTCTACGAGCTACCGCCAGCCTTCGTTTAAGACGAAGCAGTTCCATTCGGTTGGGGTTAATGTTTATCAAAGAATATTCTCCTCTTGAACATCTCCCACTTGTGAAAGGTATTTATCTAAATACTTAGTTATAAACTCTTTTCTAACACGCTTTAATTCTTCCACGGGAAGTAAACTTAAAATTTGCCAGCTTTTTTCCAGAGTTTCTATGACAGAACGGCTTTCATATTCTCCCTGCCTGAGAAAACGGGTTTCAAAGACATCAGCAAAACGGAGGAATTTTTTATCCACATCAAGTAAAGCTCCTTCACCGAGGATTATGGCTAGTTCGCGGGCTTCTCTCCCACGAGCGTAAGCCGAAAAGAGCTGATTGCTTAAGTCAGAGTGGTCTTCCCTGGTTTTTCCTGCCCCTATACCTTTGGTCATCAATCTGGAAAGCGAGGGTAGAACATCAACGGGGGGGTAAATGCCCTTACGGTGGAGAGCACGACTAAGGAATACTTGTCCCTCAGTTATGTAACCGGTTAAATCAGGGATGGGGTGAGTTCTATCATCTTCAGGCATAGTAAGAATGGGAATCTGGGTAATAGAGCCTATTTTTCCCTGAATCCTTCCAGCCCTTTCATAAATAGTGGAAAGGTCGGTATACATATAGCCGGGATATCCTCTTCTGCCGGGTATTTCTTTTCTGGCAGCCGATACTTCTCTTAAGGCTTCGCAGTAGTTAGTCATATCAGCCAATATGACCAAAACATGATAATTATGATTGAAAGCCAGATATTCAGCTAAAGTTAGAGTAACCCGGGGGATGGCAATTCTTTCAATAACCGGTTCGTTAGCCAGATTAAGGAAAACTGTAGTTCTCTCCATAGCTCCGGAAGCTTCAAAATCTTTAATCAGAAAGTTCGCCTCTTCAAAAGTGATGCCCATGCCTGCAAAAATAACTGCAAATGACTCTCCAGATTTAAGCACTTTTGCCTGCCGAACTATCTGGGCAGCTATGCGCATATGGGGCATACCGGATCCAGAAAATATTGGGAGTTTTTGCCCTCTTACCAGAACATTCAAACCGTCTATGGAAGAAATGCCGGTTTCAATAAATTCATTGGGATAGGCTCGAGAAAATGGATTAATAGGACGGCCATTTATGTCAATAAAGTTTTCTGCCAAAGGTGGTGCTCCACCATCACGAGGTCGCCCTAAACCATCCAGCACCCTTCCTAACATTTCTAAGGATACACCTAACCTCAAGCTTTTTCCAGTAAAATGGATTCTCAATGATTGAGGGTCAAGCCCCTGGGGGCTTTCAAAGAGCTGAATAACAGCTTTATCTCCAGACACCTCCAGAACTTTTCCCAGGGTAAATCTATCCTTACTTTTTATTTCTACCAGTTCTTCATATCCTACTCCTTTAACCCCTTCAACTACCATCAAGGGTCCAGCAATAGAAGATGCTCCCAGATATTCTTTGGTAATCATGCTCTACCTCCGACCAAACCAGTTATCAGTTCTTTAACCTTGACTGCCAGATTTTCTAATTTCTCAAGCTCTGTTTCCTTGATTTCTTTCATACGAGATATGCTTTCTTTTAAAGGTAATGCCAGAATTGCTTCAATTTCTACCTCTTTTTGCACCGCTAATCGCGCAGTTTCTTCATAAGTAGAAATTACTTTTAACATAAGAAATTGTTTATTGAGTGAAGTATAGGTATCTATCTCGTGATAAGAGTTTTGTTGCAAGAAATCTTCCCTGATTGAGCGGGCGACCTCCAAGGTTAATCGGTCATTAGGTGAAAGAGCATCCATGCCCACCAGGCGAACGATCTCTTGAAGTTCAGCCTCTTCTTCTAATACTTTCAGTGTCCATTTTCTTATATTATTAAAGCTTTTGAGTTCTCCTTTTTCAAAATATTTCTCAAATTCGTGGGAATATAGAGAATAACTTATAAGCCAGTTAATAGAAGGGAAATGACGGGCAAAAGCTAACCGAGAATCCAACCCCCAGAAGACCCTGACCTCTCTCAGGGTTGCCTGAACAACAGGGTCGGAAAGGTCGCCACCTGGAGGAGAGACAGCTCCGATGACACTTAAAGAAGCAGTTCTTCCAGGGTTACCCACAGTCTTAACTTTACCAGCTCTTTCGTAAAAAGAAGCTACTCTTGAACCGAGATAAGCAGGGTAACCTTCTTCCCCGGGCATTTCTTCCAGGCGTCCTGATACTTCTCGCATGGCTTCAGCCCAGCGGGAAGTAGAATCAGCCATCATAGCCACATTATAGCCCATATCACGAAAATACTCAGCTATGGCTATACCGGTAAAAACTGAGGCTTCTCTGGCAGCCACAGGCATATTGGAAGTGTTGGCTATTAGTACAGTTCTTTCCATAAGAGGCCTGCCCGAGCGGGGGTCTTTTAGCTCAGGAAAATCAATCAATACCTCAGTCATTTCATTACCCCTTTCTCCACAACCCACGTATATTATGATGTCAGCATCAGACCAACGGGCTAATTGATGCTGCATAACGGTTTTTCCGCTACCAAATGGTCCGGGTATGCAGGCCGTACCTCCCTTGAAAATGGGAAACATAGAGTCAAATACTCTTTGGCCAGTTATCAGGGGCTCATCGGGTTGTAGTTTATCAGTAAAAGGCCTTCCTATACGGACAGGATATTTTTGCATCATAGAAATGTTATGCTCTATCCCATCACTATCTTTTAGTATTGCAATATTCTCAGATATAGTGAATTCGCCCTCTTTAATCTCCAGTAATTTTCCTGAAAGACCGGGAGGAACCATTATGTAATGTTTTACCAAAAGCGTTTCCTGGACAAAACCCAGAAAATCTCCTGAAGCGAGCTGGTCTCCCTGTTTAGCTATTACCTGGAAAAGCCACTTTTTATTTTTATCCAGAGCAGAGACGGATATACCCCGGGAGATAAAATCACCCTGCATATCCCTGAGAGCCTTCAAGGGCCTTTGAATCCCATCGTAAATTCCTCCCATAATACCAGGGCCCAGCTCTACACTTAAAGGGTTTCCAGTAGAAATAACCTCTTCACCTACTTTCAACCCTTCGGTCTCTTCGTAAACCTGGATGGATGCCAAATCTCCTTTGGTTTCAATAACTTCACCAAAAAGCTCTTTTTCTCCCACTCTAACTATTTCAAACATCTGTACACCAGACATATTGTTTGCAATAACCAGGGGACCTGAAACTTTTGCTACCTTACCCTTTATCATGATCCTCCTCCTTAAAAAGGTCAACTCCAACCAATCTTTCAACTAATTGTTTTAATTTATTTAAAGTAAAATTGCTGGTAGTAGTTCCGCCTATTAATACGATATATTTACCCTTTTCTTCGTACTGATTAAATCGGTTGTAAATTTTGCTACCGAGGGACTCTTCTACAAAGAAAAGATTGTAATCCTGTCTGGAATAGGTGTTGATTATTTCTTCAAGCTCTTCAGGTTCTTGAATAACTACCCCTTCTAACCCCAGAGCTTTATAAGTCATGATAAATTCTTCACTGCCTAAAATAATAAATTTTTCTTCACTCATATCCACCTAACCCCAGTCCCTTGATTTTATCAGTTGTTAAATCAACTGCTTTAGCTAAAAGTATAGACTTAACTAAATTAAGCTGGTTCTCCCACAATTTTAAATATATGAAGACGGTTTCCATCTGCAGGTCAACTTTAAATCTAAAGCTGTAGATATATTCCCAGAGGTGTAAGCGAATAATTCTTTCT
>QLTX01000104.1 GCA_018725175.1 Candidatus Psychracetigena formicireducens | reverse complement strand
CCTTGTATTCTGAATCATAGGTAAAAATAACCTGAAATCTCATACCACGCCTCCCTAAAATTTAGTGTTGGCCTCTATTCTACCACGATTTCCCATAATCCAATATAATAGAGTCTAGAGTCAGGAGTGAGGAGTTGGGTGATTTTGTCCCAGTCTCTTCTAGCAACAAGTTCTACCCCGTTATGGTTACCGGTGATTTCATTCACCATATTGGCTATATCTATAATTTGTCCTGGATTCAAGATGTAGTTACAAGTTGACACTCCAGAACATCCTCTTTTACTACTAGCTGGGAGGTAAATCTGTTGCATCAGTTATCCTTCTCCAGGTCTTCTGAGTCCAATATGTTTCTGAACTTCTGCACATTATTAACAGTTATCAACTCTCCCCTCTTGGAAAACTCCTCACGGTAACTTAGTATCATTACCAATCACACCATGAATGTTACCCATGTATATCAGCCTCTGCACTACCCTCACCAATCAGAAATTGGATTAGGGCTTCCTGGTTTTTTGAGGGGCCTTGTTGCACCGCCTCTCCCCAGACGCTACCTGCCTGTGCGCTGCACGCAGACAGGCTTCCCGCAGTTCCTGTGGTAGATTGCATACAAAAATTATATCATATATTTATTGGATTGTCGAAAATAAATAGCCAATTCATCCCTAACCAATTAAAATTGGATTGGGGACTTCTTGGCGAGATAGTTAAAGTGATAGAGGAATGGAAGTTATTGCGGCACAATCTGAATGACGGTAGGATTAGTGGTAAGCCTTAGATAGGCAACTACCATAAAACCCAGCCATATCCAGAGATAGGGCAGGTAGATATAGGTAAATGAAGGATTGCCACTTTGGGTAAGGGTTTGAGAAGTGGTTACTTCTAATAAGCCATTAATAATAGCTGATATAAATCCTCCGTAAAAACCCATTAATGCGCCAAACCAGTATGGCTTTTGATCTGTTTTAAGAACGTATCGCAGTAGTTTAATAAATATGACTAACCCTAAAAGTAACCCAGCAAAACCAATTAAACCAGTATCAGAATAAAGTTGCAGGTAGGTGTTGTGGGGGCTGATAACTCCAGTGTTATACTGAGAGTTAAACAATTTAAACCACATTCCCAAACCAAGCCCAGAGAAGGGATGGTCTTTGAGTAGATTAATGGTTTTATTCCAAAAATCAATGCGTGCAATCAGGGAACCTACGGGGAAAAGCTGGGAAAACCAGGTAGTTTGATGCCAAAGAAAGGATGAAAAATAACCACCAATACCTATTAAAACGAGGATAATAGAAAAAAACCATGGTTTCCAGAAAGTTAAAACAAAGGTAAGACCAAAAATAGAGGAAATCCAACCCACAGCACTAGCATTAAGGAGATGCAGGGTAAATAAAGCTAAGAATAACACGGCGCTAACTATACGAATATAGATTAAGCCTTTATATAAGGCAAGTGCTAAGAGCAAGGGTAAGCCAATAGCCAGGGCGGAACCTGTCCAATTAATTGTTAGAACATAATTATGACCAAGATAATTTCTTAGGTTTAAATCTGGTTGAGAATTAGCAAGGTCCCAAAGCCAACGGTTAAATTCAACTACCCTACCACCTCCATCAGTAAAGGTGTAGATAGTGACTGATAGGAAACAGATAACAATAACCCCTCCAAGGGAAATCCAATATCCTTTTTTATATTTATAGTTGCTGACAATACTATAGAAGACGAATAAGCTGGCTAAGAAGGTATGAAAGGCCTGCAGACTTATAGTTCTGTTTGATGAAACTATTAATCCTGTGATTATTCCTATAATAAATATTAGGATAGGCAAGTCAAAAGGAGTTTTACGACCAAGCTGGCCAGTAGTTTTGTATCTAACCAGTAGAGGAACTAAAACAATAAGCCAACTGAGCCAAAGAGGAGGCGTTCCTAAAAGTATGGAAGAATATATTAATACAGCAAAGAAAGGTTGTAGTGCTAAGATGATATTTTTAAGGATAGACATAAGTGCCATCTTAGGTTTTGACATTTTGCTTCTTGAAAAATAAAGGTAATAGCGAGATTGAGAATATTACAACGATTAAACTTAGAGTACCGAGGGGAGACTGAAGAATTTTTCTTATATCCTGAAGTAATAACTTCATGTCAGGTAACAGAGAAAGTGGTAGGTGAGATTGGGAAAAGATAGTTAAGGTGTTTATTTTTAAAAGATTTTTTATCAAAATATTATTATCTTCACGGTTTATCATAGTGTTAATGAATATGCTGGGGTCTGATATTATTATTACCTTCCCCCGGTGTAGGGGATAAAGGGCCATCACGGGAAAGGGACCTAAGGGTTCATTTTCATTGGGCAGCTCATTGTCATTCAGGTCAAGATAGCTAAATAAAGAGGAAGAAGCAAGGTTATTTTCTGGCAAGACATTGAGCAGGATAGTGGGATGATTGAGAAGAATATTTTGCACATCACCGGTTATAGGATGTTTGGAAAAGTTTGATATGCGTGGAAATATACTATTTTTATAACTGAATAGGGGGTCCAGAAGCATAGAGCGAGAAAACCTAACCTTTAATTGCAGGTGTTGAAGTATTTGGTTGCCATAGCCAAAATCATCTGCCACTATAAGGGTACCACCATTCTTCAAGAAAGTGGATATTTGCTCTAATTCATTCTCGGTAAGTTTCAGGTAAGGAATAAAGATGAGAGAAGTATTCTGAGCTTCTTCAGGTAGTTCCGCTAAGGAGTAGATACTCCTGATATTGTGTGTATTGGTTAAATCTTTTAAACCGTTCCAGAAGGGGTTATCTACGAGGAAATCTTCTATTGATGGGAAGTACCAGATAACGATGCTTAAAAGTGCTACAGTTACCAATAGAGTAATAAGCACGAATTTAAGAGTTCTCACAAATTATTACTCCTTTGGGAACTGGGGTTGTTGCTTAATTTAACTGCTTCAAAAATCTGGCCTTCTAAGTTCTCAGCGTAATTGGCCATTTCCTCAGTGATTTCTTTATTAGAATAAAGCGCCAATTCGGTTAAAAATGTGAGTTCTCCAAAACTACTTTGGGTTTGAGGTATTTTTGAGAGCACCCTGTTTAAAATTTCTCTAAGGGTTAGGTGAGGAGCTATAAATATCTGTTCCTCTGTTTCTAAGATTTTTAGTGTTTGTTGGTAGATTTTTATTATTCTTGTTTTGGGGTAGAGTGGAGAGACTATTTCCTCCAGTGTTTCAGCCAGTGTTTCATCCAGTGTTTCTTCTTCAATGGCAGGGATGGTGGTGGTTGGAGGAGCAGAGGATTTTTTTGATTCAGATATTTTGAATCTGATTTTCTTACTTACCAGTAACCCCATGGGGCTAACTGCCAGAATGAACAATCCGAGGGAGAGAAGATTGATAAAGAATATATTTCTGGTATCAATTGCTTGGGAAAACCATGGTTCAAGAGGACGAACTTTAATCTGAAGTTTTTGTGGCCCAAAGGCATGAATATTAAAGGGAATATCAAGGGTTGCTTTGAATTTTCCATCCAATCCGGTCCTGGTTTTGGCAGAAAAGGTACCTATGGTAAACTCCAGGAAGGAGTTGGCCGGGGGTCTAAAATTGGGACTAGACAATCTGCCAGTTAATTCTAAAGATTGAGGAATTAAGATAAATTCAGAAATTGTAATATCTATTTTTAGAGGAGCCTGGATAAGGCTGGTAGTCACCTTTTGAACTGCACCGGCATATCTTCTGAAAGGAAGCAGTTTAAGGGTTAGATTCTGCACCCCTTTAGCTGTATTGATAGGAGCAGTGAGGGTAATATCAAAGGTATCTTTGGTATTCATAGTTGATATTTTGGTCTCATTCCAGAGTAATTCAAGTGTTCGTTCAACTTTTGAGTTGCTTGAGGATATAGAACCCTTAACAGTAAAGGGTCTGGCTGGATATATCTGTTTAGGAACCTGTACTTTGATAGTTGTAGTGTAGTAAAGGAGGTTGATAGTGATAGTTTTACTTTGAGATGATTCATATACACCAAGATCATTATCCTCAGGCTGGTATTGAGCAAACATAGTAATCGTTGGTTGGTAAAGATAAGGCAAGGTCAGTACAGTTGAAAAAGAACCGTCTAAGTTGGTGTTTAATGTATGTTTTTCATCTCCCAACTTTATGGTTATACTTCTCCTTGATAGTGGTCTTTCTCGGGCAGTGAGTTTGCCATTCAGAGTTAAGGGTTCTCCCACAAATGAAGTAAGGGGAGATACATTCAGGATTAATTCAGTAGGGGTTAATATAACATCAGCTATTTCTTCATGTCTTTGGATAAGACTAAGCAACGGTTGGTACAATTTTTCCCAGAGATAATTGATTTTATCAATCAAGATTATAAGTTGGTCGTGAGCTTCACGGAGTGGCGTGCCTATCACAGCTGCCAGAGCGCCAACCCTATTACTCAAATCATTGGTTGCTCCTTGAATATTTCTGATTAAAATTTTCGCTTGATTTAAGTGAGATTGAGTTTCGTTTAGAGCTCTTAGGGCTTCCTTTGTTTGATAATTTGTTAGATAGGCTTCTGCTTTTTTAAGGAGATTTTCTGATTCTTCTAAGAGGGTAAAGAGTTCTTCACCCAATTTTATATACCGATTGATAATAAAGCGAAGTTCTTCGGGCAAATTAACTTTTTCAATTAATTTAAGTAAATCCTTAGCTTCCATAAATTTACTTTGGGCAGCCAGGTCAAGGACATTGCCTAAAAATAACAACAGCGATAAGGGACTATATTTGAAGGATACTGTTTCGGGGTTTTGATGTGGAGTCTTTAGGGGTTGGGCAAAAGATAAATTAGTAGTAATAACTACCGCGATTATTATTAATAGAAATATTTTTGCCTTAGTTTGCCTTATCATATGTTATCCTATCACACCCTCTCTCCGTCATTGCGAGGTTGTTGAAAACAAGAGTGGCAGTCTCATCATCTATTAAGCAATCCCTCTCCCAAGCAGGGAGAGGGCAGGGTGAGGGGGGGGCTCTAACTTATCACCCTCCCCTTACTCCCCTCCCTTCCAGGAGGGGAAAGAAAACCGGAGACTCTGGATCGGGGTCCAGAGTGACAAAAG
>QLTX01000103.1 GCA_018725175.1 Candidatus Psychracetigena formicireducens | reverse complement strand
TAATGGTTATAAAATATGATGGTTTTGGGAGCCCCTACCATTAATTCGGCATATATCACCGGGGGTGAACCAGCATAAGAATGCATAAAAACCTTAAAACCGGTATTAATGAGTAAATCAGCTAATAAATCAGCGCAGTCATATATACCCTCTCCTGAGGCAGAAACACTGGGTTGTGACAATAATTTAAAAAGATTTATTAAATGTCTTTCTTTATTCTTCTCCGCATAAACTAATGCTTTATTCATCTAAGCCTCTGTTACCTGATGGTTTTGTTGAATCTGAACCCCACCACCTGCTCCTTTAGCTTGATACATAGCATTATCAGCAGATTGAAGTAACTCTTCTTTTTGCAGGACTAATTCTTTAGACATAGAAACAATTCCAACAGAAAGCGAGATTTTCTCTTCCATAGCTTTGGACCAGAGCCGATTGGCTATCATCAGGGCATCATTGGTTCTGGTATGTGGAAGTAAAATAGCAAACTCGTCTCCTCCATAGCGAGAGATAACATCAATGCTACGACAATTGGTGAAAAGTATCTCTGCAACTTTTTTTAAAATCTTATCCCCTTCCAGGTGTCCGTAAGTATCGTTGTATTTCTTGAAATCATTAATATCAATCATAAAGAGAGATAAATGGCCATTATACCGATAGAACCTTTTTAGTTCTTCTTCTAATAGTTCGTAAAAAAAACGGTGGTTGTAAAGGTTGGTAAGTCCGTCACGAATAGCAATTTGCTTAACTTCTTCATAAAGTTTGCTATTTTCAATGACTACACCCAGATGGTCAGAAAGTAATTGAAACACTAACAGGTGGTCACTGTTAAAAGCATTCAGGTCTTCACTTTCTACATCCAGCACTCCCACCATCTCACCTTTAATTTTAATGGGGATAGCCATCTCAGAACGCACTTTAGAGGTCTCCGATATTTCCAGATATCTGAGGTCTTTCCTTACATCGTTTACAATTAATGGTTGATTATTTTCTGCTACCCAGGCGGTAATCCCCTTAGTACCCAGCTTTATTTTTAAGCTGTCTTTCAGGTTTTCCCAACCAAACCCGGAACCCCATTTATAAATAAGCTCCTTGTTTTCCTGGTCAATCAAAAATATGCTGGTATAGAGTGCGTGATAATTTTCTTGAATCTCACGGGTAACTCTTTCCAGCACCTTTTCCGTATCGTATAAAGAGGTGGTATTCTTGATAATCTCTACCATAGTATTTAAATCAGACATCAGTTTTTTATCTTTATCTAAAAGAAGAGATTGCTTGATGGAGATAGATGCCAGATTAGCAAATGTCTTTAATAATTTCCTCTGGTCATCACTTTTTGGTATGGTATCCAGGGTAATCACGCCCAGAAATTGATCATCAGCAATGAGAGGAAGGTTGGTCAGGCTCTGGGGTACTACGCCAAAACTTTTATCAACCCTCGGGTCTTCGCCTACGTTGGCAACTTCTAAAATATCCCTGGTTTCATAAACAATACCGAAAGTTCCGCTGGTTATGGATACACCCTTTTCGTTTATTTTTTTAATTTCTTTCTCACTAATACCCATAGAAGCTACTATTTTCATATTTTCACTTCTTTCATCCAGCAGGAAAATGGTTCCCGAGCAACCCTGTAGCATTTCTGAGATCTCTTCAAAAATAACCTGTAAAGTTTCCTGCAAGGATTTTGCCTTAATCAGCAAAGAAGAAATCCTGGTTATGGATTCTTGCTCTAATAACTTATTTTGAAGTTCCTGGTAATGATGGGCTCTTTGAATGTTTATGGCGGAAAAAGCAGCAAAAGATTTTGCCCAGATGGCATCTTCCTCAGAATAAAAATCAGGCTCACTTTTGTCTACGGTAAGCAGAGCCACTAAATCGTTATTAACGAAGAATGGTATTCCCATCCAGGACCTGATTTTTCCTACCCGTTCTTTATCCTGCAGGTAATCAAAGCGGGTAATATCGTTAACCACCACCGGACCACCCTTTCTCAAGGTATCCAGTAAAGGAAGGTTGTCTAAACCAAAGGATAAACTAAGTACTGCTTTTTCTTCTTCAGGGTCAAAACCCCTGCAGGCAACTGCCTGGAGTTTATCGGTAAATTTGATAAAGATGGTGGAAGAATCATAAGCAACCACCTTCTTAAGAAAGTCAAAGATAAGGTTATAGGTATCAGTAAGAGAGGATATGGGGGCAAAAGCTGAAGCCAACTCGTGACAAAAATTACATTTAGAAGATAGGGTATTAGTTTCTATATTATTTTCTCTCATTTTCTTACCTCGTAGCGTAAGATGTTATATAAAAATTTGTTAATTATAACATTAACCAGTAAAAATAAAGGGTAACTTCATTTAATATCTTTAAAATGGTCCCATCCTCCTGCTTTAAGGTTAATTTTATCTCTACTCTGGGTTATCAATGAGATATTTGAGAAGTGGTCATTGATTTCACCGATGACCGATAAGTTAGTTCCCGTTTCCTTTTTTACTTTCTTAAGGATTTTCTCAGAATTATCAGGGCTAACTGTAAAAATTAGCTCGTAATCTTCCCCACCATTTAAAAATAGGTTAATTGCTTCTTCGCCTAAAACCTCAGCTGCCTGTTTTAGATATTCGGTAATGGGCAGAGCATCTTCCTTGATGATAGCTCCCACCGAACTTTCTTTTAGAATATGCCCCAGGTCCTGCAAAACTCCATCACTTACATCTATCATAGAGGATACTTCAGGATAACTGGCAATAAGGAGTGCTTCTCTTAGCCTTGGGGTAGGGGATAAATGAGCACTTGTTAACTCAGAGAAATCTTTACTTTTATTAGCCTGAAGAAGCTTTAAACCAGCTGCCGACCTGCCAGGATGACCGGTTATTATTATTAAATCCCCCTCTTTGGCTCTTGACCGAAGCTTGAGATGTTTCTTCTTCACTTCACCGAGAAGAGATATATCCACGGTCAAAGGACCCTTGGTTCGGGAAATATTCCCTCCCACTATGGTAACTCCCCATTTATTGCCTTCTTCCACCAAACCACGATAAAGTTCGCTAAGGAAGGAAAGCTCTGTTTCCTGCGGAAGTATCAAAGAAATTAGGGCAAAAGAGGGAGTTCCTCCCATAGAAGCTATGTCGCTTACATTTATTGCTATGGACTTTCTCCCCAGAAGATAAGGTGTGGTAAAAGAAAGTAAAAAATGAATACCCTCCACCTGAGTATCACAGGTAAATAACAGGTATTTGTACCTGCTTAAACTTATAACTGCAGTATCGTCGCCTACTCCGCGGAAAACCTCAGGATTTTCCTTCTTTACCCACTCTTTAATATGAGATATTAATCCAAATTCACCTATATCTAATATTTTCATGGTAGATTGAGGTCAATTATGTTTCTTAATCTGGAGGCAGCCTCTTTCATATCCTCAGCCCAGGCAACTGCCGCCACTACCGCTATACCTTTAACCCCCGCCTGAATCACTTCCTCAATATTTTCTTCAGTAATGCCCCCAATTCCTATAATGGGAATGGTAGTTGTAGAAACAGCTTTCTTCAAAACTTCAATGCCTGAGGGTGAGGCGGCATCGGGTTTTACCTCATAAACTATCCTTCCGCCATAAATAGGACCAAACCCTATATAATCTGCCCCATCTTTAATAGCTTTATTTAGTTCTTCCAAATTGGAAGCTGAAGCTCCATAGATTTTATCTTTACCCCATATATGACGAGCTATCTGAATAGGTAAATCAGTTTGCCCGAGATGAACTCCCTCAGCATCTACCGCCATAGCCAGGTCTAACCTGTCGTTTATTATAAAACAGACCTTCTTTTTACGGGTGATTTTTCTGATTTCCCGGGCAACTTCATACATCCTGAGAGAAGAAGACTGTTTATCTCGGAACTGTATTAGCGTAGCTCCCCCTTCACAGCCAGCGGTAGCAATTTCCAGATGTGTCCGGTCAGGAATATTTCCTTCATCGGTAATAACCTGGAATTTATAATAATTATTGGAATTTTTAGCAATCATTTCCAGTTAACCTTTTTATAAAATTAATATTTATTTTTTATTAAGAGTATATAAATTAGCCAGGTGATTAAGAGGACCGACCCCTTTTCCTATATTCAAACTAACTGATAATTCAAGTATGTTTGTTAAATACTGTTTAGCCTTTTCCACTGCCTCTTCTAAGCCCGAACCTCTTGCCAGATAAGCGGTAATAGCTGAGGCAAAGGTGCAACCAGTTCCGTGGGTGTTGGCAGTATTAATCCGGGGAGCGCTTAATTCCCGGAAATTCTGTCCATCGTATAAGAGGTCGGTACTTTGGTTTCCCTCAAGGTGACCGCCTTTTAGTACCACATTTTTTGCACCTTTTTGGTGAATAATTCTGGCTGCTTCTTTCATTTCCCTAAGAGAGCGGATACTGATTCCAGAAATTACCTCAGCTTCAGGAATATTGGGTGTTACCACCAGACATAAAGGCAGCAGAACTTCCTTGAGAGTGGATTCTGCTTCTTCTTTTAACAGCCTATCTCCACCTTTAGCTACCATCACCGGGTCCACCACCAATTTACCAACTTTATACTCTCTCATTTTTTGGGCAACTAATAGAATAGTGCTGGAATTGGAAAGCATACCGGTTTTTACTGCATCCGCTCCCATATCCTGAAATATAGAATCAATCTGTTGGCACACAAATTCCGGCGAAATATCGTATATTCCCTGTACTCCAAGGGTATTCTGGGCAGTTAGGGCAGTAATTACGCTCATGCCAAATACCTTTAGGGCAGAAAATGTTTTTAAATCTGCTTGAATACCTGCTCCGCCACCTGAATCGGACCCGGCAATAGTTAGGGCTAAGGGTAGTCGGGTCATTCTCAGCCTTCCAGATAAAAAACCTTGCTCTTATCAATAATGTCGTTAGGTTTCAGGTTGAATAAGGTATCAAAAAGGGCAGTTTTAAAACTCTGGGGTCCCAGAGCCTGATAAGCAGCTATTTCAGCCGCTATTTCCAAAGTAACCAGACCGGCTATAGTAGCCAGAAAATAATCCCTGGTTACACTGCAAAACGAGGCAATAGCTGTGGTTGCCATGCAACCTGTCCCGGTTATGGTTCTCAT
>QLTX01000102.1 GCA_018725175.1 Candidatus Psychracetigena formicireducens | reverse complement strand
CTTCTGGGTCAAGCGTTGTCTGAATTTTATAAGGTTGATTATTCTGATTTAAATTCTTATCCACCCTCAAAAAAGCAGGTTCTTCGAATTCCTGAGTTTCTAGCTAGAGAATATAGGGCGGTAGTTTTTAAAGAAGACGACAGCACTGTAATTATCTCTACCGATGATCCAAGACGTACTGGATTAATAGAAGAATTGGGAAAATTATTTTTGAATAAAAATATAGTTGTCACCTATTCTTTACCTGAAGATATCGGCGAAGCCTTTAATTATTACCGTGACCCTCTGATAGATCGATTTAAGAAAATATTTGACCAAAAAGAAAGAGTAGCTCCGAAAATGATTGACATGATAATAGGGGAGGCTTTAATTAATCGAGTTTCAGATATACATATTGAACCAACAGAAACTGATGTCATTATTCGTTTACGTATTGATGGAATATTGCATAAAATACACTCTTTTTCTAAAGAATATTATGAGAACATATTGAACCGTATTAAAATAATGGCTCATCTAAAAATAGATGAGCATTTTGCGCATCAAGACGGCGGATTGAGTTATGTCAAAGATGATAAGAAAATTAATTTAAGGGTTTCGATAGTTCCAACAATAACTGGAGAAAAGATTGCGATAAGAATTTTGTCGGAGTATGTTCGTGGTCTATCATTTAATGATTTAGGTATATCTGAAAAAAACCAAGAAATTATTAAGAAGGCTATAGCTAAGCCATTTGGTATGATTCTTGTGACCGGACCTACCGGATCAGGGAAAACAACTACCCTTTATTCATTTTTAAAGATTCTCAATCAGCCGGAGGTAAATATTATGACTATTGAGGACCCGGTGGAATATAAAATATCAGGAGTTAATCAAATTAAAGTTAATCCTCAAGCAAAACTTGATTTTGCTCAAGGACTAAGAGCGATTATTAGGCAAGACCCTGACATTATTCTTCTTGGAGAGATAAGGGACGAGGAAACGGCGGAAATATCTGTTAATGCTGCATTAATCGGCCATCTTTTATTATCAACTTTTCATGCCAATGATGCAGTTGGTGCCATCCCCCGTTTTTTAAGTATGGGGATAGAGCCTTTTCTTTTGTCTTCAACTCTTGAGGCAATAATATCTCAACGATTGGTTAGAAAGATTTGTGAGCACTGCCGATATGGATATCAAATTGATATCAGTGAGCTTAAGGAAATACTGCCAACTGCTGAAGACCACTTTGATAAAAAAAGTAATACTTGTTATGCCGGCAAAGGGTGTTTAGTTTGTAACAATACCGGATTTAAGGGTAGGACTGGAATATTTGAAGTTATTCCAATCAATCAGGAAATAAGAGAAATGATTTTAAAAAAATCTTCAGCTGATGAGATTTGGAAAGTTGCTCAGAAATACGACATAATTTCTCTTTTCGAGGATGGAATACAAAAAGTTAAAAATGGCATCACCACTACAGAAGAGTTATCCAGGATAGTTAGTCCGAGGAATAACTGAACTTATGCCTAGAGAAAAAGATTATTTAATTGAAGAGTTGGCGATACTTTTAGGCTCCGGAGTTAATGCTTTTAGGGCTCTTGATGTTATTGGATCGGAATCTAAATCTTCCGGAATGAAGAAGGTGATTTCATCTCTCAGAAATGATCTTGATGAAGGCTCTTCTCTTTGGAAGGCCCTTGATAATTTAAAGATATTTTCTGAAGAAATTATTTCTTTAGTGAGGCTTGGAGAGGAAACTGGGAACTTAGTTCGGAACCTCAATATTATTACTGAAAAGCAACGAAGAAATAATTTATTTAGGTCAAGAGTATTATCGGCTTTGATGTATCCTTCACTAATCGTCCTTGTCGGTTTTTTGGCTGGAATTTTCATTTCTTGGTTTGTTATGCCCCATTTCGTTTCAGTTTTTTTAAGTTTTAATATCGAGTTGCCGATATTTACTAGAGCATTAATATTTGTAAGTGAGAGTTTAACTTATTATGGAGTTTGGAGCATTCTGGTACTTCTAATTTTTATCTTTTCATCTTTTTATTTTACTTTTATTTTTTATAAAACAAGATTTATTGGTCACTTTTTATTAAGTAAGGTTCCCGGGATTGGAAAGTTATTTAGTGAAATTGAAATGGCTCGTTTTGGATATAGTCTAGGGAGCATGCTTGAGGCCGGACTACCAATTAATAGAGCCTTAGAATCTTTACAAAATACAACGATTTCTTTACCACATCAAAAAGTCTATAATCATCTAGCAAAGAGCATTGAAGATGGTAATTCATTTAAAAAAAGTTTTGATGGTAGTAAGCAAGCTAGAAAAATAATTCCAACTTTTGTAAGAGAAATGATAGTTACCGGTGAACAGTCAGGGAATATATCGGAGATTATGTTGAAAATAGGAGACGTCTTTGAATCTAAGAATGAAATAACCATTAAAAATTTAACAGTTATTATAGAGCCTTTGGCTCTTGTAATAGTTTGGCTTTGGGTAGTTTTTATTGTAATGGCCGTGGTTCTGCCTATTTATAGTTTAATATCAACCTTGTGATTAACAAGACGACAAAAGGATTTACGCTACTTGAGATTTTATTAGTTATAACACTTGTTTCTATAATAATTGCAATCGGAGCTCCTGTCTTTCAGCAGGCTCAGACCCGAAATGATCTTGATGTAGCAGTTAATATTACAGTACAATCTTTGCGTAGAGTTCAGTTTTTATCACAAGGGGTTGATGGCGATACTAGCTGGGGATTAAGAATTGATGTTGGTGAGATTATAATATTTAGGGGACCAAGCTATGCTGGAAGAAATCCCGATTTTGACGAAGTATTTAAAATATCTCCTACGATTTCATTTTCAGGTATCCAAGAGTTTGTATTTCAGAAATTTACTGGAAAACCCCAAGCTACCGGAAGTGTTACTTTTACTTCTATTAACAATGAAACAAGGACAATAAGTATAAATGAAAAGGGAATTATATTTTATTAGCTATGTTAAGCAAAAAAGGAACATTATTAATTGAAGTCCTTCTTGCAATAACTATTTTGGGCTTGATTGTTACTTCAATAATAGGGGCAACGATTTATGGTAGAAACTCAACTATGATATCTGGTCAGCGTGCACGAGCAGTTTTTCTTGCTGAAGAAGGAATAGAAGCGGTGCGTAATATTCGAGATAATAATTTCTCTCTTTTAGTTGATGGAACTCATGGTTTAACAATTTCTGGAAATCAATGGGTATTTTCCGGATCTCAAGATGTTAATGATATCTTTACCAGAAGAATTATTATTTCAACCTTTGGAACTCAGAGAAAAATGATTGTCTCGGAGGTTGAAACTGACGGTCAGCCCGGGCTAGTTGCTATTACCACTCTTTTAACTAACTGGCGTGCAGGTGTTATGGCCCCGGGAGATTGTTCTAGTTATTGTATTACATTAGGTTATACAAGTGGTACTTGTCGGCAGTCAGTAGCTCAATGTACAAATAATGGACAAATTTATGAGTCAGGAGGAGATCCACATTGTCCAACTCCTCCAAACAATAGATGTTGTTGTTCATTATGAAAAAAGGATTTACATTAGTTGAGGCATTACTATATATCACCATGGTCCTTATAATAGTTGGATCTAGTTCTGTTGTTTTTATTGCCATCCTTGAATCTAGGGTAAAGAATCAAACTATTGCTGAGGTTGAGCATCAAGGGGCTCAGGTTTTAGAGGTAATATCTCAGATAATACGTAATGCCGAAAACATTAACTCTCCATCAATGGGAATTAGCTCTTCAATTTTATCACTGGATGTTACCGATTCATCTAAAGATCCAACTATTTTTGATCTTTCGTCCGGTGTGGTTAGAATAAAGGAAGGGGCCAATTCAGAAATAGCTCTAACTAATGATAGGGTAATTGTTTCTAATTTGCTTTTTCAAAACCTTTCTAGAACAGCTACTCCTGGAAATATTAGAGTTAGCTTTACCATCACGCATTATAATCCCGGTGCAAGAAATGAGTACGATTTTACTAAGACCTTCTTTACTTCAGCTAGCCTAAGATGATTATGTTTAAAAAAGGATTCATTACATTGTTAGCAGTTCTAGTTATTGGGGCTATAGGGCTGGTCGTTGCAACATCTCTTTTGCTTTTGGGCTTGGGTTCTTTGCGAACTAGCTTTGCGATAGAACAATCGAAACAAACAAGATCGTTAGCTGATGCTTGTGCTGAAGAGGCTTTAAGGCGGATTAGGGAATCAACTCCTTTTACCGGAAGTGTAATATTGAATTTAGGACAAGGAAGTTGTAGTTATACTGTTGTTTCAACGGGGGGTCAGAATAGGACCATTACAGCCACCGGAACCGTAGATAATAATATAAGAAAAGTAAGAGTGACAATTAATAAAATTAATCCAACTATTAATACAACTTCATGGGAAGAGTTAGCTGACTTCTAGTTTTATTAAAATATGTTATACTTTTGGGAAGTAAATAGTAGTACAAAAAATATGAAAACAAAACAAAAAGGATTTACTCTTTTGGAAATACTTTTAGTCATTACTCTTATTGCTATATTAGTTGCAATTGTTATTATAGCTATTAATCCAGCTAAACAAATCGCCGAGGCTAATAATCTTCAAAGAAAAGCTGATGTTAATACAATACTAAGTGCTGCCTATCAGTATGCGATTGATAATGGTGGACAGCTTCCAGCAACAGTAGCTCAAAGTGTTTGCCCTGGAGCGGCAGTTAATGAAATCTGTAAAACCGGTAGTTCCTGTGTTGGCTTCACTAACTTATCAGTTTTAACTGATAATGAATTATATCTTGCCACTATGCCTATAGACCCATCTAAGGTAAGTGCTGGTATAGGTACAGGTTACTTTATTACCAAAAGTGTAAATAATAGGATAACAGTTTGTGCTCCAAGTGCTCAGCTAAACCAGACTATAAGTGTTACTAGGTAAAAATTATGCAAAAATTTCTTGTTTTTTACGTATTAAATAAATTAGTTTTCTTATCGGTCTTTCTTTTTATGAAAAATAAAAAAAAGAATAATAAATAAACTATTTTAAGGGTATCTTCATCCGGCTCTTTTAGGCTGGATTTTGTTTTATTAATTAATTTGCATTGAATTCCATTGT
>QLTX01000101.1 GCA_018725175.1 Candidatus Psychracetigena formicireducens | reverse complement strand
GTTTTTGACCGGTATATTTTTCCTAGACTTCACAACCGGTCATAATTTGTGACATTATAGATAAATTGTTGCTAAATAAAGGGAGGTATCCATGGGTAGCTGCCGAGGTTAAGATTTCTAAATAACCCTCTTTTTGTAGTTGGGAGAATGATTTTACCAGGTCGCCATTTATTTGTAAGAATAGCTTTTTATAATACAGAAGTTCGTCCAGGTAGAGGTTTGCCAGGTTAATATATTCTGGTTTTTCCTGGAAGCTTTCCTGATCTTTAAACAGCAGGGTTTCTTTAGAATCTAAGTACTTCAGGAATTCATCCTGAAAATACGCTGATTTTAATTGCTCCATTAATACTGGTGTAATGCCTAACTGTACTTTAAAATCAACCTTTTCTTCCTTCAACTCCAGGAAGGATTTTAATAGTGGTAGGTAGGTATCCAGAGTTATTTCCATCAGCCATTCTTCCCCAAAGGGCCATTTACCCTTTCCCAGGCAGAAGGGCAGGTGAGAATGCAAAACCATAGAAAATAATCCAGCCATCTTTAACTCTCCCATAAAATATTTATTTTGTTCGGGGTGTTTCTTTTCAAAGGGAAGACTAAATAAATGGTCATTCCCTGATAAATCTTTTCTATCCCTGATTCTGAGTTAGAAATAGAATATAAGGGTTCAAAATAAACAGATTCAATATTATCAGATTTTATAAATAAAGAAAAACCATCCTGATTATAACTAATTTCACTTCCGCTGAGGTTTTTGGAAAAACCATTTTCCGACAAAGATAAATTTAGCTCGCAAGTATAAAAATTACTGATTCCTGGAACTTCCAATTGGACAAAAACCTGGTTATCTTTAATTTCATATTTCTTTTTTAATCCCTGGGAACTTTCTAATGATAAAGAATTACCTCCGCAAGCTTTAACGGTGTAAAGAGAAAGGTCAGGAACACTATTCCTTAAATTTTCTATAGAATCAAGGAAATGGTCTAAAAAGCATTCTTTCGTATAACTGTCAAAATGTAAGTGATCCAGAACAGAGCGGTCTTTTATTGTTAAACCATCATGAATCGTTTTAGTAGAATTATCATCCTGCAGATTAATATTACCCTGAATCATTTCCAGGTGATAAGCCTCTTTATAACGGGTCATTACATTAGTTAAGTTTTTGTTCCACCGCAGGTCATCCCATTCTAACACCCTACCACCGCATTTGTGAAAAAACAGGATGTATCTATGATTACTGAATATCATTTCATCCCGACCATCTTTATCAAAATCCTGTATGGTCCAGCCTGTTGTTCTGCCCTCACTCTTATCGGCTAAAATAAATTCCTGGTAAATCGCTTCTCTGAGGTGAGGAAGGTAAAGACCTCCAAAAATACCATGCCAGTAAGCACAGTTGCATTGGCTTCTAAGGTAGTGTTTATAGGCTGAGTCATCTTTTTTATTTACTCGGCTTTCAGCAAAGAGCATTCTTTTGTGCATTTTATTCGCTTCAGGGTATTTCACCATAAACTGTCGGAAAAAACCACCCCTTAAAGAGTATTTCTCGCTTTCCTCAACTTTTTCCTTTCTTTTCCTGAATAGTAAGTTGTCTTCGGGGCTTAGAGCCCATTCTTCCATCTCTTCGTAGGAGGAAGGCGAAAGATAAATCCTGCCTTTAGGTGGAATAAGGGTAGCTGCTTCTTCTAAGAGCAAAGTCTGGTATTCAGGGTGTGCAGAGAGGGTTTTTAAAAATTTCTTTAACCAACCCTGTTTATATACATGGTCATAGGTTCCAGGCCAAAGACCAAACTTTTCTCCATCATCACCATAGGTGAAAATAGCTGATTCTTCGGGTGCGTTTTCTAAAAAGTCAATAATCTCTGAAGGGTCATGATAGGGTATTAGATACCTTAATTTTTTTAGAATAGGGAAAACTTTGAGAGTGTATCCTTCTTCTTCGGTTATATAATAGAAAAATAAATCCTTTTCTGCAAGCCCTGCTTTTCTAAAAGCATAATCATCTATTAAAGTATATTCAATACCGGCTTGATTAATAGATTTAGCTAAATGAGGTTCCCAAACTCTTTCGGTAAGCCAGATACCTTTTGGGGAAAAGTTAAACTTGTTTTGAATATAACTGTTCATTTTCTTTATAGCTTCTACTTTGTCCTCATCAGGCAATAAGAAGAGAAGTGGTTCAAAAATACCTCCACTGACGATTTCTATCTGCTTTCTACCCAGCAATGTTTTTATAATATCAAAGTAATCGTTGATGTTATTGTCTTCCATGAATTCATATAAACACCCGGAAGTATGAAGGGATACTTTTACTGTAGGGAAATTAAGAAGTTCTTCTAAAAAAGGTAGATATGAATGGTAAATAGCCTTAAGAAACACCTCTTTGAAATTACCCACAGGTTGGTGATTATGGATGCATAATATAAGGTTTTTCACCTAAACCTCCCAGTTTTTCTGAGAATAATGTTCATCAGGCAAAGTAAATGATAGGTGCCCTGTTTTAGGGATTCTGGACACCAATTTTTCTTCTATTAATATGTTTATATGTAACAATAAAGACTCGCCCATAATAAATCCTGCGTCCTTAAAAGGAAAACTAATTTCTAATACTTTATCATATTGAAAGGTTAAAGGTATATTTTTTGCTGACCATCCCAGGACCTGGTTATAAGTTTTTTTGAAGGTTAAGGATAATATTTCGCTGGAACCCTTAAGGTTAAGTTCAATTATATATTCATTGATATGTTTGCTATTTTCCGAGGGTTTCAATAGAAAATATACATTTTGGTTATCAAATCCAAAATAGAGTTTATCAATAAAATTAGATAAAGCTATAACTCCTCCTCCAATTTCTGGTTTAAAATAACTGGCGTTATACCATTCAAAGTAGTTAGAGGTAACTCCATCAATAGTCGGGTTAATCATTCCTTGTGGTTCAAGGTTGCAGGGTGTGCAATCTTCTTCTATAATTGGTTGTTTTAAATATTCAGGGATTTTAGTATTAGTTAATTTATAGACATTCATTAAGTGAGTTCTGTATATATAATCAAAGTTTCTCAAAGTATCTCTATTATCTTCGTCACCATACCACCAGTTCCAGTCAGAACCTTCTGCAGCAAATAACGATTTTTTGGCTTTTTCTTTTTCTGTGGGGGATAATTCCAGGTAATCGTTTCTTACCTGCCGTAAATAATCATAGGAGGTATTATCTTCATTTTTACCTATCCATAAACGAAAATCTCCGCCAACCCAGGAACCTGAGGCTAATCCGTTTAATTTCTGAGATTCAACTTTATTTATGGCTTCAGAAAAGGTGCATAATTCCAAGCCTTCCTCATTTATCAGGGAGCGATACAGGTTACTAAGGAAAGGAAAGCCTGAATTTTCATAACTATCCCAGGCATTTTCACCATCTAAAATAACTGATAATATTAAATCTTCATTTGCAGATTGTCTTATAAAATTAGCCCTTTTTATGAACTCTTTAACCGCAATGGTGGAATCAATTCCTGAATAGGTAAAACCAATTAAGTCGGAAATTATTCTGTCACGGAAAAAAATGTGTAATCTTTTTTCTTCATTTTCCAGGAAATAAGGTCTATATAAATCATTTCTATGTTCTATTTTCTTACTTTTATATAGAATAGCTTCATCGGAAGCCATCCAATTAAAACCAGATTTAATAACCAGGGGTACTATTTCTTGAGATACTGCCCCTTCTGAAGGCCATAACCCAAAAATGGAACAGTTAAAACTTTCTTCAGCATATTTTTTTCCAACGACTAACTGTTCTTCAAGGTCCTTAGTTGCCCTGAAAGGGATTTCTGGTAACGGAGTATCCTGGCATTTTTTAGCCAAATTGGTATCAATCATCAAAGGCATAATTGGATGATAATAGGGAGAGGTAATTATTTCTATCTGGTTATTCTTAACCAAAGCTTTATACATAGGTAAAGTTTTTTTAATAATTTCTTTTTGTTTGTTTAAGACGGTTTCTTTATCCTGTTCAGTGAATCTGGATTTTTTCTTCAGTAGCTTTGCTAATTGGGGGTCATTAGAGAGGTAATCTGGAGGGAGCCAGTACAAATTAAATAAAACCTGTAAGTCTAAATATTCCTGTTCACTAAAAGACTCGGTTAAGTTATTCAAACGGTCTTTCAGGGATTCTTTTTTCTGCTGAAGATAAAGATAGTGGCTATTCTTATTGATAACCCTTTCCTGGTTTAAACTAAAAAAATTGTTTAGGATAAATAATTTATCTTCTTGAGATAATTCTATAGGACTTTTGTTACTTAATTCTAAGTAATAATCTGAGGCATTATGTTCAACATAATCGTTTATTTGTTCTAACAGAGAAGGAGTAAAATTAAAAGTTACTTTTATCCTATCACCAACCGTTAGAAGATAAGCCATAAAGTAGTAATTTTTGATGAGATGAAGCCTTACCCAGGGTAGAAGGTATTTATCAGTATAGTAATCTTTATATATAGGTTGGTGAAAATGCCAGAGAAATGCTATGTATAATTTATTCATCTTTTAGAAGTATCTCCTTAATTAAAGGCTAAAGGGGGTAAATTCATAATTCAGGTGAACTTGTTCAGGTCACCTTATTTATTATATCAATTATAAATAATTGAGTTTTTCAAAATGTATATAAGAGGTAAATATAAAAAATAATGGTGGTGCCGAGAGGGGGAGTTGAACCCCCACGGGGTGTTAACCCCGGTAGATTTTGAGTCTACTGCGTCTGCCAGTTTCGCCACCTCGGCACAAATATGGCTCATATAGATTATAATATCATATGGGTAATGTTTTTCCTCCATAAATAAGTATATATAGCTGATTTATTTACCCGGAGGGGTGTCCGAGTGGTTGATGGTGGCGGTCTTGAAAATCGCTGTGGCCTTACGGGTCACCGGGGGTTCGAATCCCTCCCCCTCCGCCAATATATTTTTTTGATGTTGGAGTTCTTTTTTTAAGTTATTGCTCTAATTGCTCGAACTGTTTTTTGTATATTTCCTTGAAAAGTGTTAAGATAAAGAAGGGTTTTATGCAGTTAAAAACTAACATGAATTCGTATAATATACAGTTATTAGACAGAATTACGAAATCAATTCGTATAAAAACGAGTTAAGTGAAATAATAT
>QLTX01000100.1 GCA_018725175.1 Candidatus Psychracetigena formicireducens | reverse complement strand
CATGAGATCGCCACGCCCTCTTTCAGAGGTCTCGCGATGACAGGGGTAAGGGGGTCGGTTATCTTATGCATATTTGTAGTAAAATAAATCTTGTTGGTGAATAAAATTATGAAAATTAAAATAAGCAATGAACTTGTGCCACTAAATTTGATAACCCTGTTGTTGATTTTGGTAATAACACTTTTCCCTGAATCTACAACTCTTAGAATTATATTGGGATTGCCATTCATACTGTTTTTGCCTGGCTATACTTTTATCTCTGCCCTTTTCCCGAGAAAAAAGGATTTAGATAGTATTGAAAGGATGGCCTTAAGTTTTGGTCTGAGTATAGCTATTACCCCGCTTATAGGATTAATTCTCAACTACACCCCCTGGGGGATAAGGCTGGGTCCCATTCTTTATTCTTTGTCCTTATTTATATTAATTACTTCTGTTATTTCTTGGTGGAGAAGAAATCAGTATTCCGAAGAAGAAAGGTTCTCCATTGAGCTTAACCTCACTCAGCCTATTTTGGGAGGAAGCCTTTTAGATAGAGTTTTATCAATAATTCTAATTATAGCGATAATCAGCTCGGTAATAACTTTGATTTATGTAATAGCTACTCCCAAGGTGGGAGAAAGATTTACTGAGTTTTATATCTTAGGGCCTGAAGGAATGGCAGAGAATTATCCACAGTTACTTAGCCTGGGTGAAGAAGGAAAGGTTATACTGGGGATTATTAACCGAGAGCATGAACCAACCAGCTACCAGGTTGAAATAAAGATTGGTGAGGGTGAAAGTAAGGTGGTAGCTTCGGTTGTTTTAGCGCATGATCAAAAGTTTGAAGATACCATCATATTTGTACCTGAAAGGGTAGGGGAAAGCCTGAAGGTATTATTTACACTCCATAAAAATAGAGAAACTGAGCCTGATAGAGAAAAAATTACCTTACATCTTTGGGTAGATGTTAGAGAATAAAACCTTTTTTAGAATTACCTAAGGGCAATATAAGGTTTAATTTATATATCATCTCCATCCTTTAGATATTTATTTATGCCTATCAATTTTGCAACCTGGTTGTTTTTCAAGATATTTATAATGGACTTACTGTGCCAATCAAAAGAAAGTTCCTCATTTTTTAGTAGTCCTTCAAGTACTCCGGATCGTTTTACTAATTCAAAGGCCAAATCAATCATTTGATTGTTAAAAGATTCGAATATCTTTCGAGCAAGGTAGCCAATCTTTATCTCCTGGCCCAATGTTTCTTTCCATTTTTTCTCGTATTGAGATAAATACTGGCAAGAAAAGTTATTAACTTCAAAGGCTCCCTTTAGTGTTTCCATAGCTATGTCTGAACAAATCAAGCTATAGAATATTCCACCCCCGGTAGTTGGTTTTACCTGCCCTGCTGCATCACCTACAACTAAAATTCTATTACTATAGGACTGAGTGAGAGTGGTGAGCGGAATGCCTCCAGTGTGGCACTTCTCCTTAGTATTCTTTACTTTACCCATTTTAGTTAACATTGATAGAAGATTTTCAAGATATATCTTAGGATTGTTTCTGGTTAACACCCCGACTTTTGCCTGGTTTGGTCGGGTGGGGACTAACCAGCCAAAAAAACCAGGAGCGATATTTCTGCCAAAAAATATTTCTACCTCTTCATGGTTTAGGGATTCTACCTCTGTCTGAGCTCCTAAAACAATGTTTGATATATATCCTAATCCTAATTTTTCTGTTATTTTAGAATTGTACCCATTAGCGATGATGCCTACTTTAGCTTCGAAATTTAGAAAATGTTTGTTATAATCAACTCTAAGCATAACCTTATGGTCATTTACCTCAATATCCTCTGCCTTGTTTCCAGAATAAAAATGAGCGCCTTTCTCTATGGCAAGATTAATAAGAAAAAGGTCAAACTTAGGCCTATCAATTACAAGTGCCTGTGTATTGTCTCTTTGAAATATAAGTTTTTTCTTAGAAGGGGAATAAAGAGTTGCCCTATTAAATTTTCTAATAACCAGGCTATCATCAAAGGGGTATAACTTTAGACATTCATAACTGATCAAGCCGGTGCAACATTCCTTACCGTTGGTATTTTTCTTTTGCTCCAATAATAAAACTTTTAAACCTAAGGATGATAATTTAAAAGCTAAATAACTTCCTGCAATACCTCCTCCTATTATTAAAACATCGTACAAGAGAACCTCCTTATTGGAGCACCTTATTAGCTGAAGAGACTAATGAGGGAAAATAGGATATCAGCTCTTCAGGTGAAACAACCTGATATTTAAGTTCTTCAAGTTTATAGGCTACTACCTGGATAGCTTCTAAATCGTGATTTAAACTGCTAATGATAAAAATAACTGCTGGTGGTAAAACAGATTTTAAAACATCCTTGAGGGCTTTGGAGGCAGGGTGGTCTTTAACCCCTTTTTCCAGAGCCTGATATTGGAACTTAAGTAAATCAAGCATTTTTCTGGCAGGTTCGGAATCAACCTGTTTTAAAAGGTAAAGATTCCTTTTGATCTTCATAGGATCTGCCTTGTCCAAAAATCTCTTTAATGGTGCAATTGTTTCTATATTTTTAATTAGAGACAGGGAGGTCAAAAGCGTTTCTTTAGAATCATTCAGGTTAGAAAAACAGATAACTTTTTGTTGGTCATAGGCTATCAGGGAAGAAGGAACCTTCTCTATGGAGAGGGTTAAAGCGGTGGTAATGAGCTGAAAGGCAAGCTTATCGGCTTCATCGTCAGAAGTTGCAGATAAATTGACCAATAACACTGCTTTGGGTTTGTTTAAATCTAAAAATTCCCTGGTGACCAGCTGGTTGAGTTTCAGTGTATGCTTCCAGTCGATATCTTTCAATCTGTCTCCAGGTTGATAAAGTCTGCTATCAAAATAATCCACCCCACCTTTGGGCAAGGTTAATTTCTCCATAAGTTCTGTCCCCTGTTCAGATTGTCCTGCTTCAATGCCCTGTTGGGAGAGAAAAGTTCTGGCAATGGTTTCAGCATATTTTGCCCTGGGGATAACCTGAAGTGTTAAAGGCTTTAATAGCTGGTTAACTTCAATAATACCGCGTTGATCTTTACCCGAAAATAGTATCTGAGGTGTAATGGGTCCTGCCAGAGGTGGTGTTAAAGTAGTATTAATAGTAATAGAATTACCATCTATAGATTCCGAAATTGGTTCTAGGCTAATCCACTTATCTCTGACCCTAAAAATGCTTTGGAGTTTTATGGGCTTGGTTAGGGATAATTTTATAGGAGTATTTACGGTGGAACCTGCTACAACTTTTAATTCTGTTTGAGCAAAAGAGAGAGGGTTTAAAGGGATTGAAAGATAAGTAAAAAGAAAAAGAGCTATTAAATAAGACAGGGCAAGTATAGAGGTAAAAGTAACTACTGGTTGATTTATGAGGATGGAAAAAAATAATAAAATTACCGTTGGGGTAATAAAAGATTTAAAATAGGGGGTTAAACGTTTGGTTTTAGGTTTGAATCTGACCTTAGCTAGGTAATTATTGCCCTGAAAGCTATGATGTAAGGCGATAATCGCTGGTAAAGACGAGATGGTAGACAAGAGATATAAATACCCTTGAGATTGATGAATATCTTCAGAAAAGCGGACAAGTACTTGGAAGGAGATTAGAGGGATTAAAAATAATATCAAATAGTATAAGGGGTTTAATAGTTTAGAAAGGTTTGCTCTAATATTTAAGAGTAAAAATAGGTAGATCAGTACAAGTGATAAAATGGCAAAAAGAAGAGGCGCTAAAAGAAATCCCAGTATTAAAAGAACTATTAACACTACTCGGGATATACTTAAAAACATCGTTTACTCCTCTATTCTTGGAGTAGGTACTTCCATAGATGCCTGTATTATTATAGATTCAGAGGTAATACCATCCTTTTCAAAAGTAGTGGCCGTCTTGATTCTATGGCTTAAACTTGGTAGCATAAGCTTTTTCACATCATCAGGAATGACATAGTCCCTACCTTGAAGAAAAGCATGAGCCCGGGCACCCCTTAATAGAGCGATACTTCCCCGGGGACTGGGAGTGATGATTAAGTCAGGATGCTGGCGAAGTTTATTTATTAAACTAAGGATGTACTGACGTATACAATCTGCTACATATACCTCCTCTACTTTTTTTTGTAGCTCTATAATCTCTGTAGTTGTAATAACAGGCTCAACTACATTCTGGGATATAATATCTATATCTTTTAGAATAAGATCCTCCTCTTCTTTAGTAGGTAAATCGCTCCAGAGATGAAACATGAAGCGGTCCAACTGAACGTCCGGCAGGGGAGAGGTTCCAGCTGAACCAAAAGGTACCTGACTGGCAATCACTAAGAAGGTTTGTTCTAAGTAGTGTGTTTTACCCTCTATCGTTACTTGTCTTTCAGCCGTAGCCTCTAGAAGGGCGGATTGAGCTCGGGGAGTTATCCGGTTTAATTCATCTACTAAAAGTACATTGGTAAAAATGGGGCCGGGAATGAAATTATTGGTTCCATCAGGTCTGTAATAATAAAATCCCAGGATATCCGCAGGCAACATATCCGGTGTTCCCTGAACCCTTTTAAATTTGCCTCCAATTACCTGTGCAAATGTTTTTGAAAGGATGGTCTTCCCACTTCCGATATGGCCTTCAATAAGAATATGCCCCTGACCTAAGAGTGCAACTATTAACATCTCTTTTAATTCATCTTTTCCTATTACAATTTTAGATGTCTCAGATACGATTTTTGATACTACTTCATAATCCTCTCTATAAAAATTCCTCAAATCTACCTCCATATGGTTAATCTTTGAAGTTTTGTATTCTTTAGAAGAATATCACTTTAAATTATATAATATAAATCCAATTTTAAATTATATAATATAAATCCAACATTGCGATAAAAATAGTTAAAATTTCTTTGATAATAGAGTGCATTGGAAGGATTCAAGGGGTCAAGGAGTCAAGGGGTCAAGGAGTCAAGGAGTCAAGGGGTCAGTTTCCACTGTCATCGCGAGACTGCCAAAGGCAGGCGTGGCGATTCCATTATTTTCCCCTCCTGGAAGGGAGGGGAATAAGGGGAGGGTGATACTTTCTTACCCCTCACCCAGCCCTCTCCCGCAAAGGGGAGAGGGGAAAATAATAAAAGATGAGTTTGCCACGGC
>QLTX01000010.1 GCA_018725175.1 Candidatus Psychracetigena formicireducens | reverse complement strand
GCAATTATCTTTATATATAGAACATTTTAGACTAATTTAAATAATTATTTAATAAACTCACGCTAGGAACAGAAGTCGGCCTGAAAAGCCAACACCGCCACCGCCACCAAAAAAGAAACAATAAGTTTGGGCTACATCCGATAAAACAGCAGAGAATCGGGGTCAAACCTTAAATCTTGAATATTACATACTAAACATAAGATTCTCGGAGTTGCTTGCAAAAACGGAGACCCTGGATCGGGGTCCAGGGTGACAAAGGAGAGTGTAAAGAAAAATGGTAGGATCAGGTCTACGCATTTGATAATCTAAAACCATTACAAATATACTCTCCACCATTTCCCTTATTTCTCTATTATTCTTTAATAGTTTATAAAATCTTTGACTGGCCTTGGTAACTCCCGATTCCCCTATCTGAAAATGTCTTCCTAAAAGCCATTTTGCTGGTCTTTCTATGCCCAGGTTCATGGCCAACCTTGACCCCAAAATTTCTCTATGTTAAATGAAAAATGTAGCTGTAACCTCTATGTTTCTTTTTTTAGACCAAGGTGCTTAGGTGTTTGATCCTCTTGAGCATATTGGGATGTGTGGTGAAGATTTCCATCATCTTTTCAGCGCCGCTGAGTTTTGGCTTTTTAGTTCTCAGTAGCATAAGCTCATTCTGATCAATTGTTCCTGACAAATCTCTATCAACCTCTTTTAACTCTCTAACTTCATCCCAGGCTCTTTCTACATCGTTTAGAAAAAAAGCCCTGACTGCTCCTACCCTTCTTAATTCTTCTTCACCATGGCGAGTCCTTTTAGCTTGTGCTGAGCTATAAACAAGTTTGTAAAGAGCGGAAGCTAAATGCTGGGGGTGGTTTCCAAGCTTTACACTTCTCTCATCAGCATAATACTCTCTAATTCTTGAACCATATAAAACCAAGAGATTAGTCAGAAAATAAAGAAGCATCGCCCCCAATCCAATTAGGACAGCATATCCTCCATCTCTTCTTCTTCCACCAAGCATTCCTCCCCACATAAAACTCCAGGCAATCCAATACATGATTAAAGGAATAACTGAAAGCACAGTGATAATCAGCATATCACGATGTTTAATGTGGGCAATTTCATGACCAATAACTGCTTTTAATTCATTCTGATTGAGAAGATTTCTGAGTCCCTGAGTGATGCAAACCCGGCCATCTCCCTGGCTTCTGCCAAAGGCAAAGGCATTGGGAATAGATAGTTGGGAAATACCTACTTTTGGCTTGGGAATTCCTGCCTTTTTAGCTAACTCAGCTACCTGCTTATGTAATTCTGGCTCTTCTTTCTCTGAAACATATTTTACTCTCATCATCATGGAAACCATTGAAGGACCTACCAGGTACTGAATACCCATGAAAAAGAAAGCCAGAATAATATAAATACTGGCACTGCCTGCTCCCATATAGCTGCCAATTCCGGTAATCACTCCATACAAAATCCCAAACATTAACACTACCAATAACCACATTTTTATTTGAAGACCCATATTTTTTACCTCCTTTTTTAGGCATACTATTTTTGTTTTCTATCAAGGCAAACTTTTCATAAAATCACCTAATTAACTTCTCTTTTCCTTCTTACCTCTCCGTTATTAAATATTTATATTTTCCTTTAGAAACAGTTTTAGGTTTCTTTTCTGAGGTTAATAGATAGTAGACTATCAAGAGTTTAGTTGAATCAGCAGAATTTGTAATCTACCAGACATTCTGCTGTAAGGGTTGAAACTCTCGTTTGCATATTGCATATGGTTAATTATCATTGATAATTTTACCATATTTTGACTTTTATAAGTTATTGATGATTTGACTATCTCACTCCGTTATTGGATATTGAAAAAGGAACTTGTTGCAATTCGTAGTCCAGCGTTACCTAGGTGGTCAGCCAGCAGATTACCTTGAAAGTTGATGAGAAAAGTGGTAAAATCTCAAAATAAGATTTACAGGTTAATATTAAAATCTGGGAAGATTTTGGATAATATAGTAAAAATTCTGCCTAATTTTTTTTGGATAAAGATTTTAGTTTAAAGAATGAAATTGAATATAAAAAAAGTTGTAGACATTTCTGGGTTTAATGGATAAAACCAAAGGAAAGAATCTGCGCTATTGGTGGTGCAAAACTCAAATTTATATTATCCAAATCTTGTTTATGCCTGTTTCAAGACAACGCCACTGGAGGACAAAATTCTTGCATTAGTGCAAAATTTAGATAATTCAAGAGGCGTTGACAGATTTAAAGAGTTGATTTACAACTCTTTAGGCCTATAGAGAGATGGAAATTGAAAAACATTAAGGGTTTGCGTAATTCTTTGCCGGTTTTTCTCATTTTGTTCGCCTTCTGGATCTTACTCTCCGGCCGGTCAGACGGTTTCCACCTTACCGCTGGTGCCTTAAGCTCTCTGCTGGTAACGCTGTTTTCGAGAAAACTGCTATTGGACAAACCTACCGACAGGGGCAGCATTGCAATAGAGGTTTTGCGCATCATACGCTATTCGGTCTGGCTGATCTACCAAATAATAATATCGGGTATAGATGTGGCCAAACGCACCTTAAAGCCGGTTATGCCCATCTATCCAGGCATCATCAAGTGCAAACTCTCCCTCAAAAGCGACATAGCCCTCACCCTGTTAGCCAACTCTATTACCTTAACGCCGGGCACCATGACGGTTGATATATCAGGGGACGAGATATTCATACATTGTCTGGAAATAGAGGATGAACAAAAGCTGATCGAATCGGAAATGAATTTTGAAAATCACATAAAGCGTATGCTGGGATATAAGGAGTATGGGGATAAAAAATGAATATATTCATTGCAGCTTTACTGGGACTATCATTTACCTCCTTTCTATGCCTTTACCGGCTGTTTAGCGGACCCACCGTATTTGACAGGATAGTGGCAGCACAAGCCGTCACCACCAAAACCATAGTAGTAGTGGTTATTCTGGCATTCCTGTATGATCAGGATATATATCTTGATATATCCATCACCTATGCCATATTGTCTTTTCTGGCAGTGCTCGGTGTAGCAGTATTTATAACCCAAAGGAGGGAGAAACAGTGAGCGTACTTATAACTTTCGTAACAGCTATATTGATGTTGTTAGGTATATTATTTTTCCTAGTAGGCGCTATAGCCCTGATAAGATTTCCCGATGTCTATTCTCGGCTGCATGCCACCACCAAATTGGACACGCTGGGGCTGGGATTTATACTTATCGGACTCATAGTTTATGAAGGCTTCTCCTTGGCAGACATAAAACTGGCATTCATCATATTCTTTGTGTTTATAACCAGTCCTACTGCTGCTCATGCGTTAGCCCGTGCAGCTTATAAGTCAGGCGTAAAACTGTGGGGCAAAAATCCTGTAGACAGGTATGGAGAGTCAAAAAGTGGGAATTTTTGATGTGATATTAATGTCTTTTCTAGTAATACTGGCATTGGCGGTGGCTTTCACCCGCGATTTGCTAGCCGCCGCTATGATATTCTCAGTGTACAGCCTGGTGATGGCTATAACATTTGTCAGGCTGCAAGCCCCCGATGTGGCTTTGACCGAAGCAACGGTAGGGGCAGGCATAACCACCATACTCTTTGTCGTGGCCATAATAAAAACAACCAGGAGGGAAGAAGATGAATAAGTTAAACCATCTTTTAGTTGTAATCGTCCTGTTGGCAATAGGAGTTATGATGTCCATTGCAGTGCTGGAGATGCCCGAATTTGCAGACCCTGATGCCCCCATACACCGCCATGTCGCGCCGCGCTACATGGCTATGAGTTATCAAGAAACCGGGGTACCCAATATGGTTACCGCAATTCTTGCCGACTACCGCGGTTATGATACTTTAGGCGAGTTAACCGTGATATTTGCCGGGGGCGTAGCGGTTTTGTCTATTTTGGGGGGGAAGCGTAAAAAGTGAACCCTGTGGTTATAAGGACAGTCACCAGAATACTGGTGCCCTTTATACAGTTATTCGGCTTTTATATCATTGTCCACGGCCCCGTAAGCCCGGGCGGTGGATTCCAGGGCGGAGTGGTGGTAGGTGCAAGCATGATACTACTGGCACTGGCTTATGGAGCTCATGAGGCTGAGTCAAAGGTCAGTCACCATGTAAGAATCGCTATGGACTCCCTCGGATCTCTGGCCTATGCTGGTATAGGGCTGCTGGGCATCGCTGCTGGAGGACTTTTTCTGCAATACAATATAATTCCATTGCCTTTGCCACCAGCCAGGGTGAACGGTATAATGATATTCCTGATCGGAGTTGCCATAGGCGTCCATATAATGGCACTGGTCCTTTCTTTATTCCTGCATACCACAGAGGAGACAGAAAAGGATGATTAACCTGTTGCCTCCCAATCTCCCCTATTTTATATGCATAACTCTGCTGCTTATAGGGCTTTATACCATGATAATTAAAAAGAGCCTGATAAAAAAAATAATGGGGCTCAATATCTTTTCCACCTCGGTGTTTCTTTTCCTGATATCCATGGCATACAGAAGGGGCGGAGCACCGCCTATAAAGGCTGAAGGGGTAGAGTTGTATGTAAATCCGCTGCCTCACGCTCTGGTGCTAACCGGGATAGTGGTGGCACTAGCCCTTACCAGTTTTGCCTTGATACTGGTGATAAACATATACAAGGAACATAAAACGCTGGATTCGGAGAAGCTTACTAAGCTATGAACATTTCTCAACATTTTCCCATACTTGTGATAATAACACTGTTTACTGGCGCTTACCTGGCTCCACTGGCGGGCTTGTGGAAAAGAAAGCTTTGCTACCCCTTGGCTGTTCTGTCTGCCTTGCTTTCATTTCTTTTTTCAGTCGTGATACTGCTTTCAGTGCTGGAACACGGTATCATAAGATACCACGTGGGGGGGTGGGAACCTCCCTGGGGCATTGAGCTGTTAGTGGACCCATTGAGCGCGTTTATGGCATTGATCGTTTCTTTTATCGGATTGCTGGCGGTGGTGTATTCAAAAGACTATATCGCCGGTGAGATACCCGATAAAAAATTGCCTGCCTATTATTCACTGCTTCAGCTCATCATCGGAGGTATGCTGGGAGCCTTGATGACCGGCGATCTCTTCAACCTGTTCGTAATGACCGAGATATTCTCCATATCGGCATATGCACTTGTTTCCATAGCACAGAAAAAAGGCTCGCTCATTGCCAGCTACAATTATCTGATACTGGCTTCGGTAGGTACCACTTTCATACTCTTTTCCACCGGATTTATTTACATGGTGACCGGTAGCCTCAATATGGTAGATATTTCCCAACGCCTGTCCGCCTTAGAAAGCCCGTGGGTGATGTACAATGGTCTTATACTTTTGGTCATAGGCTTTGCTATCAAAAGCGCACTTTTTCCATTACATACCTGGTTGCCTGATGCTCATTCTATAGCCCCTTCACCAGTGAGTGTCCTGCTATCAGCACTGGTAATAAAAGTAGGCGCTTACTCAATAATAAGGAGCGTTTTCACAGTGTTTGGGCCAGGTCTGCTGGAGCAGAGCGGAGTTGTCACCATCCCGGTTACCTGGATGGCCTCGCTGGGTATACTACTGGGCTCTATCTATGCAATAACGCAAACTGATATAAAAAGAATGTTGGCCTACTCAAGCGTTGCCCATATAGGATATATACTGCTGGGCATCGGCTTGGCTTCCACAGCTTCGATGACCGGTGGAATTTTCCATATACTAAACCACGCCCTTGGTAAGGCATGCTTGTTCTTCTGCGCGGGAGCAGTTCTACATAAGACAGGAATTCGTAATGTTGAGGAGTATACTGGGTTGGCTGGTAAAATGCCTATAACCATGATAGCATTTACTTTGGCTGCAATATCGTTGGTAGGAATCCCTCCCACATCGGGATTCATGAGTAAATTCTATTTAGCCATAGGAGCCTATCAGGAGAGCTGGATTTTTTTGGCTGTAATACTCCTGGGCAGCCTGCTGAGTGCAGTATTCTATTTCCGTGTTATCAACCTCATCTACTTTGGTGAGCCTGAGCACAAGTCAGGGGTCAGGGAGCAGGGAGCAGAGATCGGAGGGGTTGTCCACCGACAACCGACAACCGACAACCGCAGAGAAGCACCTCTGACAATGCTGATACCCATAATTATCTTGGCGCTGGGGTCCACACTCTTCGGCATATTGGTCCATATACCCCTATCAGTGGTAGAGCCAGCAGTCAAGTTGTTGTTGGGAATGTAAGGACGTATTAGGCATAAGATATATGGATGACTCAAAGAACAAGAAAATCCTGAAATATCGAAAACACCTATTTTGCCTCGGCTCGTTTTTGTTCGTCTTGCTTGAATTCTTCATCCCTCGTGATCCCTATTTCTGGTTTGATGGACTACCAGGATTTTATACGGTGTTTGGATTGGTCTCGTGCTTTCTTATCATCATTATATGTAAAGCACTGGGGCAACATTGGCTCATGGTGAGGGAGGATTACTACGATCTGAGCGGAAACGGCAAAAAAGGAGAAAAAGCACCTTGATTGAGCATGTACTTCCCGTGCCTCCTGCCGCCTTATTTATTGTAGGAGCCCTCCTGATTCCCCTTCTCAAGGGGCAATTGAGAAAAATATTCCTACTTTTCATTCCAATAGTAGCTTTTGTAAACCTCCTGTATCTGCCTCAGGGCACATATTGGACTTATCATTTTGTAGGATTTGACCTTATATTTGGCAGGGTTGACTCAACGAGTCTGCCTTTCGGATATATATTCGTCATCATGGCCTTCTTGGGAGCACTCTATGCCATCCATGTGAAAGAGAGCAGCGAGCATATAGCTGCCTTCATCCTTGTAGGGGCATCTCTTGGTGCTGTCTTCGCTGGCGATTATCTTTCCCTCTACCTTTTCTTGGCTATAATGACTGTTTCTTCCGCCTTCCTGGTTTTCTCCCGAAGACGAAAATCTGCCACAGATGCAGGATTCAGGTACCTTATCTTTCACTTTTTCGGCGGAAGTCTCTTACTGGCGGGAATAATACTCTATTACATATCCACAGGAAATTTATATTTTGGGCTCTTAGAAGGTAATGAGCTGTATTTGTATCTGATATTGATTGGTTTTCTGGTGAAGGCTGCTGTTCCTCCGTTCCATACCTGGCTAACTGATGCTTATCCTGAAGGAACTGCTACTGGTAGTGTGTTTTTATCTGCTTTTACTACTAAAACCGGTGTATATTTATTGGTCAGAGCGTTCCCGGGGACTGAGATTTTAATATGGTTGGGAGCGATAATGGCAGTATATGGCGTTGTTTATGCTGTAATTGAGAATGATGGCAGGAAGCTCTTAGCTTACTCTATTATTAGCCAGGTAGGATACATGGTCGCGGCTGCGGGACTTGGAACTCAGATGGCGATAAATGGTGCAATTGCTCATGCCTTATGTCATATTCTGTATAAGGCTCTGCTCTTCATGGGTCCGGGTGCAGTGCTCCAGGTGACCGGAAGAGAAAAACTCACTGAATTAGGGGGACTATTTAAAGCCATGCCTGTAACCTTTTGGCTTTTTATGGTCGGTGGGGTTTCTATTTCCGGGGTGCCATTCTTTAACGGATTTGTCAGCAAGACGATGATTATTGCATCCGCAGGCTTGCAAGGCGAAGCTGTAGTATATGTCCTGCTGCTCTTAGCCTCGGTGGGAACATTCCTTCACACGTGTCTAAAACTGCCATACTATATGTTTTTCGCCACAGATCGTGGTATAAAAGCAGAAGAGCCCCCCCGCAATATGCTGATGAGCATGGGTCTTACCGCCTTCTTGTGCCTTTTCATCGGCATATATCCAGCAATTCTCTACAACATCCTTCCCTATCCCGTCGACTTCGTTCCCTACACGACTGAAAAGGTAGTAGAGAAAATTGCCCTTCTGTCATTTACCCTCCTGGGATTTTGGCTCTTGAAAGACAAAATTGCAGGTCAACCAACGATTAGCCTTGACACAGACTGGTTCTATAGAAAAGCGGGACCAGCCTTCATGTGGTTCTGCAGAAATCCTGCCTCAGTCTTTGCCAGTTGGAAAGACCTGGCCTATGCAAAGATTTGTTTTGCTTTTATATTGCTTTTCAGACATAATTCCCCCGAACTTTTGCTTACAGCCGAAAAACGTGTAATTCAAAGTAGGGAAAGAAGACAACTGGCTTCCCGGCAACCTGCACCTCTAGACTCGTTGACCATAGGATTCTCAATATTTATGTTCACCTTCATAGTGGCACTGTTTCTGCTGCTGTTGGTGTTTGGAAAGTTGGTTCCTTGAAGTGCAAATTCATGAAATTTTTAGACAAATTATTAATAATCAAACAGGTATGGTGAGAACATAATGCAACCTGTTCCTCCTTATATAATATACCTGGCTGGAGCACTCCTGGCTCCCTTTTTTAATGGCAAGATTAAGAGCCTGTTCATCATCTTGACCATGGTAGCTGCCTTCGTCAATGTGCTGCTTATACAGCCCCAGAAAAGCCTGGTATATACCTTCTCTAACTTTGAAATTATATTGTTCAATGCCGACCGCACCAGTCTTTTCATCGGGTATATATTTGCGCTGATGGCGGTATTGATAACGGTTTATTCCATACAGGTCAAGGAAAATATATATCACATATTCTCCTTCCTCTATATAGGGAGCGCTATGGGAGTTGTATTTGCCGGGGATTTCGTAAGCTTCTACCTCTTTGGAGAAATTATGTTGATAACTGCCGTCGTCCTTATATGCTACAACAAGGATAAAACCGCCGTCAAAGCAGGTTTCAGGTACTTACTGATACACCTTTTCGGGGGCAGCCTGCTACTGGCGGGAATACTGCTCAACTACACAGCTACCGGCACGATGGATATAGCCTCACTACAAGGTGGCTTACCAGCTATGCTGATCCTTGCGGGTATAGGTGTAAACGCTGCCTTCATCCCCTTCCATACCTGGCTACCCGATGCCTATTCCAAAGCCTCCTTCACCGCCAGCCTGTTGCTCTCGGTATTCACCACCAAAAGTGCCGTGTATGCACTAGCCAGAATATTCCCCGGGGTAGAGGTTGTCGCCTACATGGGGGCGGCCATGGCAATATTTGGGGTGATATTCGCACTGCTCCAGAGCGATGCCCGAAAGCTGCTCTCTTACCATGTAATTAGCCAGGTGGGGTTTATGATGGCTGGTGTAGGTATGGGTACATTCCTGGGTATCGATGGCGCTTTATACCATGCCTGGAACAACATACTTTACAAATCCCTGCTGTTCATGTGTATAGGCGCCGTTATATACCGTACAGGGAAACAGGACCTTAGCGAACTGGGCGGCTTTGCCTGGAAAATGCCTGTTACTACCATAGCCTGTATAATAGCCTCGCTGTCCATTTCGGGAGTGCCTCTGTTCAGCGGCTATGCCAGCAAGGCCATACTGTATGAAGCCACCTATGGCAGCAACCTGCTGTACTGGATGCTTAAACTGGCATCGCTCGGGACTTTTCTTTCTTTCTCCAAATTCACTTACTTTGGTTTTTTAAGACTTAAAAATGTTGAGGTGCGGGAAGCCCCGCTCAACATGACCATCCCTATGATATTTGTGGCGTTACTATGTATTATAGGGGGAATATATCCCCGCTTAACCATTGATATACTCCCCTACTATATTGACACACCTCTTTATATACCATCCAAGGTCGTTGATGCACTGGTGTTTACTGTATTATCAGGGATAATATTTTTCCTGGGGATGAAAAAGATATTCAATCCGCACAAAAAGGAAATAGCTGATATTGATTCTATTTATATAAAACTGGTTAAAAAGGTATTTGCAGGGAATAGGAAAAAAGGACTCCACTGGGCTATGGCTTTGGATTTAAATACCCTGGGTCTATCTATATTCCTGACCGTATTTACACTGGTATTATTCCTTTTGTTTCTATTTATAGGCAAATTATAATATTAATAAGGAAGCAACTTTTAAAAGCATATACCACCTTTTTCCCAAATAGTTGGTGATTTTAACAATATAAACAGAGGCTCTAAATCGGAATCCAGGGTAACAGGGGAGGTAGGAGACTCTGGATCGTGGTTAGTATGGCAAGGGAGGAAAATATGAGATCCCCCACGATTTCTTTTAGAAGCCTCGCGATAACGAGGAAGGTGGAGGCCAAGTAACTCGTGGTATTGACGAATATATGGTGAATTGATAGCATATTGTTATGGAGACACCATGAAAAATTGAATGGAAGAACAATGGAGGTAAAAAATGGAGAACGATAAGGAGCAGACAGACATGGAGAAGCTTATGGCAAAAGTGATAAGGTTAACTGATTTAGCAAGTTATCAGGAGGGGTCTGTGGTGAGCAGGACGATAATTAACAAAAAGACCGGGACCGTAACCTTTTTCGCTTTTGATGAGGGACAAGGTTTGAGTGAACATACCGCACCTTTTGACGCCCTGGTTTATCTGCTTGAGGGTGAAGCTGAAATTGTTATTTCTGGCAAACCTCTTCTCTTGAAGGATGGTGAAATGGTAATAATGCCAGCCAATCAACCACATGCTCTAAGAGCAGTGAAGAAATTCAAGATGATTCTGACCATGATACGGTCTTGAGATAACGAAATATAATTAATGAAATTAAATTACCTTTAATGACTTAAGGCTATTTATTCTAAAACTCTTTTTTACTGGAAATTAATATGGTAACAGGTCCATCGTTAATCAGCTGGACATCCATATGAGCCTGAAATACCCCTTCCTGTATTTTTTCTGAACTGTAATTATTTTTGATTATTCTGATGAAATCCTCATATAAGGGTATGGATTTATCTGGGCTTAAGGCCCTGGTAAAGTCAGGCCTTCTACCTTTCCGAACATCGCCTGATATAGTAAATTGAGAAACTACTAATATTTCTCCGTCTATTTCCAGAACTGATTTATCAAACTTCCCTAAATCATTTTCAAATATGCGAAGATTTAAAACTTTTTGAGCAATATATGATAAATCCTTTTCTTCATCACCTTCTTCAATAGAGACAAATACCAAAATCCCCCTGGCAATTTCAGAAACTACTTGACCTTCAACTATTACCGAAGCGCTCTTAACCCTTTGGACTACAACCCTCATTATATTCTGTTTACCTCAACCACGCCTTCAATTCTATATAACTCAGCAATTAAAACCTCAACCTGCTGCTGGCTTATTGAGGATATTTCCATATTAAACCTTGCTTTCTTTGTTGATGTAGTATTAACTTTCATCTGCCTAATATTTAACCCTCTCTGGGCAATAATCTGGGTAATTAGGGCTACCAACCCAGGCCTATCATAAGCGGTAACAATTATTCTGGCTGGATAACTGGAAGACGCCTGTATTTCCCACTTTACCGGCATCATCCGTGATGGGTCTTGAATTTTTCTCATATTTATACAATTTTTCCGATGAAGCGATATACCTTTCCCTTTGGTAACATAACCGACTGAAGGCTCCCCGGGAAGGGGCATACAGCACCTGGCTAACCGTAAGAGGACTCCATCTAATAAAAGGGTTCCTGAAGAATCAATTAGGTCTGTTTTAATCAACAAGCCATCCTGGGCTAATACCTTAGAAGACTCCTCTTCTTTCTTTTTCTTTTCTTCCTCTTTCTTTAATAAAACAATAATCTCTATGGCATTTATAGCTCCTGAAGCTACCTGGTGGTATAAATCATCAATTGACCTAATCTTTGTTAATTTAAGTATCTTGTTAGTGAGTTCCAGAGATAACCCCATTTCCACATCAAAGCTGGCTTTTTTGAGCTCTTTTTCCAACAATAACCTTCCCTCTTTTACCAACTCTTCCCTGGATCTTTTTCTAAACCATTGCTGGATTTTCGACTTTGCTGAAGTTGTTACTACAAAATCAAGCCAGTGCCTTGATGGTCCCTTAATTCTATCGGAAGTCATTATTTCAACCCTATCACCGGTTTTTAATTGATAGTCAAGAGCAACCATTTTACCGTCAACCCGAGCACCAATACATTGATGTCCAATATCAGTGTGAATTTTATAGGCAAAATCAACAGGGGTAGAACCATTAGGTAAAGAGAGCAGGTCTCCCTTAGGTGTTAGCACAATTACCTCTTCCTGAAAGATATCCGATTTTAAACCTTCATAAAAATCCTGGCTGCTGACAAGATCTTTTTGCCAATCAATTAGTTCTCTCAACCACCCTATTTTTTGAGAAAACTCTTTGTCTGACTTACCTCCTTCCTTGTAAACCCAGTGTGCAGCAACTCCGTATTCAGCAATTTTATGCATGTCATATGTTCTTATCTGAATTTCAATCGGCTCACCTTTTGGGCCAATTACCGTAGTATGTAATGATTGGTAATCATTAGATTTTCGCTCAGCAATGAAGTCTTTAAATCTTTGTGGAATCGGTTGCCATTCACTGTGTATTAGTCCGAGAACATTATAACAATCTGAAGGTTTGCCATCTATAATAGCTCTTAACCCAAATAAATCATACATTCCTTCGATATCTTTACTCTCACGCATCATCTTTTTATATATACTATAAAAATGTTTTGCTCGGGCTTGAACCTCACCCTTATAACCAGAACTATCCAGTATTTTTTTTAGCTTACTCTGAGCTTCTAATAAAAGAGTTTCACGTTCAATTCTCTTGTTGGCAACTTTTTGAGATATTTCTTCATACTCCCTGGGATTTAGAGTTTTAAATGCCATATCCTCCATTTGCCACTTTAACTGATATACTCCTAACCGGTGAGCTAAGGGAGCGTAGATCTCCAGGGTTTCTTCAGCTATTCTCTTTTGTTTGGACAAATCAAGGTGTTTTATGGTTTGAAGATTATGAAGCCTATCAGCAAATTTAATTACCACCACCCTGATGTCCTTAGAAAGAGAAATAAGAAGTTTTCGGATATTTTCTAAGTACCTGGATTTTTTGGGAAAAGATAAATCCAGGGCTTCTATCTTGGTTAAGCCTTCTACAATAGAGGCGATTTCCTCGCCCATTTCTTTTCGCAAATAAGATAGAGATATACTGGTGTCTTCAACTACATCGTGTAGAAGCGCTGCCGATATGGCTGCCCCACTCATTTTCAAATCAGTTAGAGTTTCAGCTACACTAAAGGGATGGTCAAAATAACCTTCACCCGAAGCTCTTTTCTGTTCTTGATGAGCTGAAGAAGCTATGGTAAAGGCTTTTTGAACTAAGTTTATCTCTTCATCAGAAAGATATTTCTTAAGTTTTTCGCTTAGTTGATTTAGTCTTGCTGGGTTCATTCACCTTCCTGGCATAGGCTTTTCTGGGTCTTTTCTCTCTCCACTCCTGCCAAACCACTAAGAGCATGCTGATAATAAACAAAGATGAATAGCTTCCGGTTATTAGTCCTACACCTAATCCAAAAGAAAAAGGTCTTAAAACTACAGGGCCAAAAATAAATATGGCCAGTACAGCAAGTAAGGTAGTTACTGAAGTATTGATAGACCGCCTGAAACTTTGAAGAATACTCATATTAACTATCTTGGAAAAGGCTGCACCGGAATGAAGCTTCCTATTTTCTCTAACCCTATCCAGAACAACCACCGAGTCCATTACAGAATAGCCTACCAGGGTAAGTATTACTGCTACAAATGAGCTATTAATTTCAAAACGGAATAAAGCAAAAGCACCGATGGTCACAGCTACATCATGTATTAAAGCCAGAATGGTAACTATAGCATAGGGAATATCAAACCGCCAGGCTATGTAAAACATAATAAGTACTAAGGCTAAAATAAGGGCTGTAACCGCTTGTCTTCTCAACAAAGCCCCAATGGTTGGGCCAACCATTTCTGAACGAAGAACTGTTACTCCTACAAATGAATCTTTTATTTCTTGTTCTAATTCCACTAATTTATCTGGAGAAAGTACAGGAGTTCTAATAAGAAAATGTCTTTCCTGAGCAGTTTCTCCAGGGATGGATTGAACTATCACACTACCTAAATCCAAACCTTGAACTTTTTCTCTTACCTGAGATTCAGAAATATCACCTGTTAAAGATATCTCAATAATTGAGCCTCCAGTAAAGTCAATACCAAAATTAAGAGGAGTGCCAGTAATTCTCCAGCCAGCAAAAAAAATAAGCACACTCAGGGTTATGACTATTCCAGAAATAAACAACCATAATTTTTTTCTACTTACCAGGTTCATCTACTGCCTCCTCACTTTGAAGGTTCGCGGAACTAAATATTTTATTCCAATAGCCTCCGTTAATAATCTACTAACAAATAGGGTTACAAAAAGACCTACTAAAACCCCTATAGATAAAGTCACTGCAAAACCTCTTATCGGTCCAGTCCCAAATTGATATAAAACTAAGGTTCCAATAAGAGTAGTAACATTAGAATCAAAAATAGTAGAAAAAGCTTTTTTATACCCGTTATTAACTGCGGTCCTTACATTTCTTCCCTGCATTACTTCTTCTCTTATTCTTTCAAAAACAATAATACTGCCATCCACTGCCATACCCAATGATAAAACTATGCCTGCGATACCGGGTAGGGTCAGGGTAGCTCTTAGAGATAGTAGTATGGCCAGAAGAAATAACAGGAAAGTTGATAAAGAAAACATAGATACTATTGACATATGTTTATACTTAAAAACCATAAAGGAAGCTACTAAAATAAATGCTACCACACCAGCAAGTTCAACCTCCCTTAAATAATCATAACCCAATGTTGGGCCAAGAAAACGAGTCTCAGCGATTTCTACTTTAACAGGTAAAGCGCCTCCCCTTAATAGAGCCGATAACCTGGCAGCTTCATCAAAGGTAAAATCGCCTTTAATGATACCCTCTCCCCCGGTTATTACTGATTCTACCCGAGGAGAAGATATTACTTCTCCATCAAGCACGATAGAGATGGTCTTGTTAAGGTGTTCGGAGGTAATTTCTTCAAAGGTTTTTTGACCATCTGCTCTCGCCCGGGCTTCGTCAAATTCAAAACCAACTGCTGGTGAACCCATCTCATCAGTTGTAGATCTTGCTGTTCTTAAGTATTTACCGGTGATTAGAACGGTTCCATCCTCTGCTTTAAACTCTAATAAAGCAGTTTTTCCAATGAGTTGTATGGCTTCTGCAGGGTCTTTGATTCCTCCTACTTCTTCGTAAGGTAGTTCAACGATTATTTTTCTCCAGGATTCGCCCCCTAAACGGTATATGTTAGGTTCGGTTAAACCCAGAGCATCCACTCGACTCCTGAGTACCTGTTCAACTGCTTTAACATCAGCTTCCTCCACCTTAACTTCTGGAGTATCAACTGCTTCTAATACTATATGAATCCCACCAGCTATATCTAAACCAAGTTGCGGTTTAAATTCCAGACTTAAAAAAGGCACATATTTGGAAACAGGGTCTCCAGGCCAAATCACTATGATTGATAGTAAAATCATAGATAAAACTACTAACCACTTCCAGTTTAAATTTCTCATTTTCATCCAACCTTTTTTGTTAAATAATCTGAATATTGTTAATTAATAATTTAAAACTAACTCCGAGAACTGTAGCAGCACGTTTACACATTATCATTCGGCTTAAAAATATTTCAAAATACTCTACCACTTCAAAACTGCTCGTATCTACATCAAGACTGAGTATAACTTCTTTTCTATCAGGGTTAATTATTAAATCACGATTTAAAACAGCATAATTAACCCGATCGTGTATGTCAAAGGAGATAGTATGGGGATTTCTAACCCTTTCCCTATGAACATCAGACTTATCGCTGATAATTACTGCTGCCGTTATGGGGTTGGCAGGTATCCCGTTTTCCTCGTCATGATTACCGATAGCGTTCATTATATCAAGCATTTCTTCTGGTAATAACAGGTCCCTGATCAATTGAGAAGCTAAAATAGCGCCTACTTGAGAGTGGTTTTCACGGGAAACCGCATTCCCAATGTCATGAAGAAACCCTGCAACACCAGCAAGTTCAGCTTCTCTCTCAGAATAACCGAGCTTACTCATTACCTCCATCGCCCCGCTGGCTACAATACCGGCATGCCTTATTCCATGTTCGGTATAGCCTAATTTACCCATATAAGCATCAGCTCTTACGAGGTATGTTCTTAAAACCTTATCGTTTGCTACCTGAGAAAATAAGCTATTCATCTCTTCCTTTCCAGATTTGAGCAACTCCTTCTTTCATAACTTTAATGATTATTTTGGGGGCTATCTCTAGACTGATTATTTGCTCATCTATCTCTCTGATTACCCCTATTATTCCACTATGCAAAATAATCTGGAAGCCACGCGATAGGCTCCCCAGCATAGCTTTTCGCTTTTTTTGCTGCATCTGCTGAGGTCTAATCATTATAAAATAGATTAAAACAATAAACCCCACCCAGACTAATATGGTGGTAAAAGTGTTTGGATCAATCTGCATTATCATTATCCTCCTGTTCTATTTCTTTTCCTCTGGGCGAATAATTATTCCTAAAACTTTCCCAGAAGTTATAAAAACTATCATTAATTATAGCCTGTCGAGCTTTATTTACCAAATTAATTATATAATAAAGGTTATGGTAAGTAAATAATCTTAAGGGGAGTATCTCGCCGGATAGGAAAAGATGCCTTAAATAGGCTCGAGTGTAACTAAGACAAACAGTACAGGTACAATCAGAATCCAGAGGTTGTAAATCATCTTTATAAATAGTATTTTTAAGGCTTATCCTTCCTTTAGAAGTATACACTGAGCCATTTCTTCCCAACCTGGTTGGTAATACTGAGTCAAACATGTCTATTCCCAGGCTGATGGTTTTTAAAATAGCGAGCGGAGACCCAACTCCCATCAAATAAACAGGTTTATTATCAGGAAGGTATTCCTGAAATTCAGTTAAGAGCTTATACATAGTAGATTTTGATTCTCCAACTGAAAAACCCCCCAGGGCAACCCCTGAAAAACCATTCTTTTTTATCTCTTCCAGGGATTTAATTCTTAGTGGTAGATAAAAACCCCCCTGAACAATACCCATTATATTACTCAAGGGAACATAGGCTGAAGTTATACTTTTCTCAGCCCAGGAGGTGGTTAGGTTAACTGCTTTTTCTGCTTCTTCAACGGTTGCTCCAAATGGAAGACACACATCCAGAGGCATGGCAAAATCAGAATGAAGTACACTGTGAATTTTCATCACTAACTCCGGGGTGAATTCATGTTCTGAACCATCTATATGTGATTTAAATATTACCCCATTATTATTTACCTTTCTAAGAGTGTTCAAACTCATTACCTGAAAACCACCCGAATCAATCAGAATTGGTTTTTTCCAGTTCATAAAAGCGTGTAGCCCCCGGTGCTTTTCAATTACCTCCAGGCCCGGGCGTAAATACAGGTGATAAGCGTTACTTAAAATTATTTGAGCTCCCAGGTTTTCTAAATCTTGAGAGGCTAAAGTTTTAACCGAACCGAGAGTCCCTACCGGCATAAACACAGGTGTTTTAACGATGCCCCTCTGGGTGTAAATGGTTCCTGCTTTTATTTTAGTTCCTTTAATTCTTGATTCTACCTTAAATATCATCCTAAACTCCTTCTATTGAGTAAAGACAACCACAGTACTTCTGGCAATATAACCCGGACTTTTTTAACTGTGCTAACTGTTCATAGTATTCTTTTCTGAAATCATAATATATAAAATCAATACCCGAGTTGTTAGTTAAAGTTTCACAAATCTCTATAATCTTTTCATGATTCTGATGGGGACTGGCAAGCAAAGTAGTTGAAAATAAGAGGTATCCACCTAGATGAGCTTTTTCTATGGAATAAGATAATCTTAGGTAATAACAAAGAAAACATCTATCAATTATTTTTTCAGGTGAATTAATATAAGATAAATACTCCTCAGGGTTATATTGAGGTGTCTCTAAGGAGAGCTGAGTAATTTCCGCAAGCCCGACTATGGCCTCTTTTCTCTTTATATATTCACTTTCCGGTTGAATATTAGGATTATAAAAAAAGAGAAAGGGCTTAGCTTTAAATTTACTGGTTAAAGTGTTAATTACTCCCTGAGCACAACCAGCGCAACAGGTATGTAAAAATATTCTATCCATTAAATAAAGATTTTGTTTCTGTCTCTAAATTTAAATGTTTGAGGCATAAAGGGGTTAATACCCTACCCCTTCCTGTTCTAACCAATAAACCTTTCTGCAATAGAAAAGGTTCAATGATATCTTCAATGGTTTTTTTATCCTCACCCATAGCATAAGCTATGGATTCTAACCCTACCGGTCCACCATTAAAGTTGGTAAAGATCAATTTCAAGAACATCCTGTCTACATCATCCAGACCCAACTCATCAATATTCAAAAGATTAAAACTATCAAGGGCAAGTTTAAGGCTAATTTCAGTTTGGTTTTTTGCCAGGGCATAATCTCTTATTCTTTTGGCCAGCCTCAAAGCCACCCGAGGAGTTCCTCTTGATCTACGAGCGGTTTCCGATAGGGCATCGTCCTCAATCTCAACCTTCATTAAACCGGCTGCTCTTTTTAAAATGCTAACTATTTCTGATTCTTCGTAGTATCTAAATCTAAAGCTAAAACCAAACCTATCGCGTAGTGGAGAGGAAAGCATACCAGCTTTGGTGGTTGCTCCTACGATAGTAAAAGGAGGAAAATTGAGAACTAAGGTACGAGCTGCTGAACCTCTACCGAGGATAATATCAAGTTTAAAATCTTCCATAACACTATATAACATCTCTTCCACCAGGTAATTTAATCTATGGATTTCATCTATAAAAAGAACATCTCCCCTGTTAATATCAGATAAGATTGCCGCTAAATCACCACCTCTTTCCAGAGCAGGGCCGGTAGTTCTATGATATTTAGACCCCATTTCCGAAGCAATAATATAAGCCAGGGTAGTTTTACCCAGACCAGGAGGTCCATATAGTAAAACATGGTCCATAGGTTGAGACCTCTTTTTTGCTGATAAAAGAGATATTTCCATTATTTCTTTAATATGGCTCTGACCGGTAAAATCATTAACCTGGTAGGGTCTTAAATCTACTTCGTCATCAATTGGCAAGAGTTCAGGCGAAACGATTCGTTCTTTAGTGCTCATCTTTTTAAGTGCCTTAGAAACAACTTAACTAATTCTTCGTTGCCCAGGTGAATATCAATTTTATCTCTTACAAGTTTATTCCAAACATAATAAATCTCGTTTTTACTAAATCCCATACTGGATAGGGCATCAAACAGTTCGGTGGGAAAAGAGGGCATCTGAGCCTTGAATTCAATTAATATTCTTTTGGCGGTTTTATCCCCTACTCCACTTATGCTTTTAAAAGCAATTAGATTGCCATTGTTTATGGCTTCATAAAAACCATTGACAGCAAGGTTACCGATAATAGCGAGTGCTATACGCGGGCCTACACCATTAATAGCTATTAGCTTGATAAATAAATCTCTTTCTTCGGATGTTTTAAAACCATAAAGAAGAAACTCCTCTTCTTTTATTCTAACTATGGTGTAAAGTTTGATAATCTCATTGAGTTTAAAGTTTGATTGGTCATTTTTTAAATAAGCTGGGGGAATTATAACTGATATACCAAGATTTTCTTGAACCTGCAGGACAATTCTGGATGTTTCAATATCAGCAATAACTCCAGTAACATTAGATATCATTGAAATTATCAAGCCTGGTCATTAGTAAATGGCAAAAAGCTATACCTAAGGCGTCAGCAGCATCATCGGGCTGTGGTAGTTCCTTTAATTTTAAATTTTGTTTTAGAATCTCTTGAACCTGTTTCTTGGTAGCTCTACCAGCACCCACTATCGCTAATTTCATCTGTAAAGGAGTATAAGAACGAACAGGCAAACTTGAGGATTCAGCTGCTAACTGAATTATCCCTTTGGTTTCCCCAATCATTAAAGCTGTTTTGACATTTTTATTAAAAAACACGCTTTCCACGACTACTTCCTGTACTGAATAAGTATTTATTAACACCCTAAGCTGCTCATAAATAATTAACAATCTTTGTGAATGAGGTGTATTAGCGGTAGTTTTTATAACTCCCCAATATAGTGGATTGATAATACCTTTTTTCCTGTTTAATATTCCGATACCGGTGGTAGCTAATCCAGGATCAACCCCCATGATGACACAGTCGGGTTTATTTACATAATTAACTGGCAATTAACTTTATTTCTTCCTCATCAATATCAAAATTAGAGTAAATATTTTGCACATCTTCCTGTTCTTCAAGTATTTCTAAAAATTTAAGAAACTTAACAGCATTCTCTCCAGTTAGCTTAATAGCGGTGCTGGGAACCATATCAATTTGTACTCTTTCGGTTTTAACAGAATTTTTTTCCAGAACATTCTTAATCTCCAAAAGGTCCTGAGGTAAAGTAAAAATATTGTAATATTCATTCTCTTTTATCATATCTTCAGCACCAAATTCAATGACTAAATCCATGAGTTTATCTTCATCAACAGTTATCGGGACCTGAATAACTCCCTTTTTATTAAAAATCCAGGAGACGCATCCGTTTTCACCCATAGACCCGCCATATTTGCTGAAAAGTGACCTTATTTCAGCAGTAGTACGATTTTTATTATCTGTCAACGCTTCCACCATTATAGCTACACCACTTGGTCCATACCCTTCATAAATAACTTCATCGTAAGACACGCCGCCAAGTTCTCCAGAACCTTTTTTAATTGCTCTCTCAATATTATCAGTGGGCATATTAGCTTCCTTTGCTTTTTCTATGGCCACTCTAAGCCTACTGTTAACTTCTGGATTACTACCCCCTTTAGCAGCTACGATAAGTTCCCGGGTAATTTTACTAAACATTTTACCCCTTATAGAATCCATCTTCCCTTTTTTTACTCTTATGTTATGCCATTTTGAATGTCCAGACATTAATTAATTCGCCTCCCCTTACTTTTTATAATATCCATAAAATAAGAATGAATTCTTAAATCATCAGTTAATTCTGGGTGAAAAGATGAGATAAGAATATTATTTTCCCTTAACAGTACAGGTTGACTCTGATATTCTGCTAATAACTCAACATGTGGACCAATTTTTTCAAATCCGGGAGCACGGATGAAAACAGCTAAATAATCCTTTTCAGGAGAAAATTTCAAATTTATGAAATCTTCAAAACTGTCTATCTGCCTACCGTAAGCGTTTCGTCTCACCTGAACATCTATCAAGCCTAAGGTTTCGGCATTTTCTTCAATAATAGCTTTAGAAAGTAGAATGGCTCCTGCACAGGTACCAAAAACTGGTAATCCCCGGTTTAATCGTATTTTTAACTCGGACCATAATTCTTTCCTTTGAGAGATATATCTCATAGAGGTGCTTTCTCCACCAGGTAAAATTATCCCGTCAATTTTATCCAGATCGGAAGCTTCCTTTACCAAAAAACTATTTAACCCCATTCTGGTAAGCATTTTTTGGTGCTCAATGAATGCCCCTTGAAGCGATAGAATACCTATATTCATTACCATCCTCGTTTTTGCATAATTTCATCTTCTTTTAGTTTCTGAATTTCCAAACCTGGCATAGCCTCACCCAAACCGTAAGAAATTTCCTTTAGTACTTCAGGTTGGTTAAAATAGGTTACTGCATCAACAATCGCCTTAGCTCTGATAGCTGGGTTTTGTGATTTAAATATACCTGAACCGACAAAGACTCCGTCGCAACCGAGTTGCATCATCAAAGCAGCATCTGCCGGGGTGGCAATACCACCAGCAGCAAAATTTACCACCGGTAATCTTTTTAATTCCTTGACTTCTAAAAGTAATTCAAGTGAAGACCCTATTTCTTTAGTATATTTTACTAATTCCTCTAATTCCATAGAAACTATTTTTCTAAGACCATCATTAACTGCCCGGATATGTTTTACCGCTTCCACAACATTCCCTGTACCAGCCTCACCTTTAGTTCTTATCATAGAGGCTCCCTCCGCAATTCTTCTAAGAGCTTCACCAACATCTCTTGCTCCACATACAAAGGGAGTTTTAAAATTATGTTTGTTAATATGATAATTTTCATCAGCAGGGGTTAAAACTTCAGATTCATCTATGAAATCTACACCCATTGATTCCAAAATCTGCGCTTCTACAAAATGACCAATTCTTACTTTAGCCATTACCGGAAGGGAAACAGCCTTCATTATTTGTTCAATAATTCTGGGGTCAGCCATTCTGGCAACTCCACCTTGAACTCTGATATCAGCAGGTACTCTTTCTAAAGCCATCACTGAGCAGGCTCCAGCTTCTTCAGCAATCAATGCTTGCTCTGAATTTACCACATCCATTATTACGCCGCCTTTAAGCATCTGGGCTAAGCCTCTTTTAATAGTTAATGTTCCTTTTTCCATTAAAAATCTCCTTTATTTTAGAATTTCAAGCAATGTCCATTTCAGAACTGTAGTTGGACGAAATCTTTTTCTGAATATCATTTTCATCTATAACTATTTTTTTGGTCCCGGTATTTGAAGGGACCTCATACATTATTTCCAGCATAATGTCTTCCAGAACCGCTCTCAACCCACGAGCTCCGGTGCCTCTCCTTAAAGATTCAACTGCAATTAACTGAATAGCAGTATCGGTAAACTCCAGGTCAACCCCATCCAGAGAGAGTAGATACTGGTACTGTTTTATCAGAGCATTTCTTGGCTTAGTAAGGATTTCTTTAAGGTCTTCCGTTTTTAAAGGCTGAACCGGAACTAAGATCGGAAATCTACCAATAAACTCTGGTATCATTCCATATTTTAATAAATCCTGAGGAAGCACTTTATTAGTAAAGTCATAGGAAGATTGTTCTTTTAAGGTTTGATTAAAACCCACAGGGATTTTCTTATTTCTTTCCAAAACTATTTTATCTAAACCATCAAAAGCACCGCCGCTAATAAAAAGAATATGTTCGGTATTCACCTGAATAAACTCCTGGTAAGGATGTTTTCTTCCTCCTTGAGGAGGAACATTAGTGACAGTTCCTTCAACAATTCTTAGTAAAGCCTGTTGAACCCCTTCTCCAGAAACATCCCTGGTTATTGATGGATTCTCACTTTTACGGGCGATTTTATCAATTTCATCAATATATACGATACCCTGCTCAGCTTTTTTAACATTATAGTTTACCGATTGAAGAAGCCTTAAAATAACATTTTCTACATCTTCTCCCACATAACCAGCTTCAGTAAGAGTGGTAGCATCTGCCATAGCAAAGGGAACATCCAAAAACCGGGCGAGGGTTTGAGCCAGATAAGTTTTACCTACACCGGTAGGACCAATGAGAAGAATGTTACTTTTTTGCAGTTCAACTTCTCCACCTCTTTTCTGGTTAGTAAAAAGCCTTTTATAATGGTTATAAACAGCAACGGATATAACTTTTTTTGCCTTATTTTGTCCAATGACATAATCGTCAAGAAAATTTTTGATTTCCTGGGGTTTAGGTAACTTTCCAGGCTTGATAGTTTTTAATGACTGTGGTTCAGTATCTTTAACCAAATCATAAGCTAACTCAATACACTCTGAACAAATTAAAACATTTTTCGGACCCGCTATGATTCTCTTAACTTCCTCCTGACTTTTTTTGCAAAAAGAACAGCGAGGCATTTGGGAGTTGTTATTTGCTGCCAATATCCACCTCTTTACTGTTGGTAACAATTGAATCAATTAAGCCATACCGTCTGGCTTCTTCAGGAGACATATAATAATCTCTATCGGTGTCTTTTTCAATAGCATCTATTGGTCTTCCTGTATGAAGAGAAAGCAACTCATTTACCAACTGTTTCATTTTAAGCATCTCCTGTGCATGTATGGCAATATCCGACGCTTGCCCCTGAAAACCACCCCAGGGTTGATGAATCATAATCCTGGAATGCGGTAAGGCAAACCGTTTGCCGGGAGCTCCTGCAGAAAGCAGCAGGGCTGCTATGCTGGCAGCTTGACCAACACAATAGGTAACTACTGCTGATTTTATATATTGCATGGTATCGTAAATTGCCAAACCTGCTGATAAAGACCCACCAGGACTGTTTATATATAAGAATATTTCTTTCTTGGGGTCTTCTGCTTCCAGAAACAATAGCTGGGCTATTATCAAGTTGCTGGAATCATCCATTACCGGTCCGCCCAGGAAAATAACCCTATCCTTAAGTAAACGCGAATAAATGTCATAGGCTCTTTCAGTTCTTCCAGCTTGCTCTATAACTATTGGGATAAGTGGGCTCATTATGCCTCCTTAACTTTAACTAACTCGGGAATCATATCCAATAACTTTTCTCTTTTTATATAATTGTTTATCCTGTTAAATTCTTCAGGTTTAAGCTTTGATTTAAATTTTGTTAAAGGAATTTTTTCTTCCTTGGATAACTTTTCTAATTCGGTATTTAAGTCTTCTTCTGATACTGATACTTCATAATCAGATGCCAATTTATCAAGAATCATCCTAAACTCGAGCCTTCTTTTAGCTGTAGCTTCAGCTTCTTTCCGCAAAACTTCCATACTCTTTTTTTCTGTTTCCAAATAAGCCTCTAAAGTTAGTCCCCGTTTCTCTAAATCTTCAACGAACACTGATAATATATCATCTTTTTCATCTTCTATCAACCCCAGTGGCAAAAGTATTTCTGCCTTCTTAAGGAGTAAATTAAGAGCCTGGTTGGTAATTAGCTCTTTCCTTTGCTTAGAAACTTGTAAACTAACTTTTTCCCTTAGTGTACTGCTTAAAGTATTCAAGTCAGTATAACCAAGTCTTTGGGCAAATTCATCATCAATTAGGGGTAGTTCTTTTGAATAATTCCCTTCTAACTTTACTGTTATCTGAAACTCCTTATCACCTGAGGAAAAATAAACCTCTTTTTCCTCTCCAGGTTTCATACCTTCCACCTGGTCATCAAATCCAGGAAAATATTCTTCCTTCCCCATATTTAATCTTATCCTCCTGTTCTTGTCATCTCCAACATTCTGGGTGGAAAATAAACCCACTTGCCCCCTGGATAATGGAGTACCGCCAATTTTAGTAAGTTTGGCAAGACTATCCTGCATAGATAAAACTGTTTCTTTCAGCTCGTCTTCAACATCTGGTAATTTCTTTATATCAATTTTCATTTTATCAAGCTTACTTTTAAGGGTAATTTCGGGTAGCAAGTCAAAAGTAAATTTGTAAAGAGGTAAGCCATTAGGCTGTTTTTCTACATTCAATACCGAGGTCCGAAGGATTTTCATTTCTGCTTCTTCAACTATTTTTTTATAATTGTTCCTTAAAACTTTTTCAGAGGTGAGGTCAAAAACTTTTTCTTCTCCAAGGTGATTTAAAACCATATTCAGGGGGGCTTTGCCCGCTCTAAAACCGGCAATTTTGGTTATATTGTTCTCTTCAACTAAAATTTCATTCCAGGCTTTATCCCAAACTTCTTCACTTACCTGATATTCAAGATAAGCCTGGTGGCTATCAAGCAGTTCTTTTTTGGTTATCATCTTTCCTCCATGGTGTATCTATTAATTATATAACTTAAAAAACTAAAAATAAAAGAAAAACCTCAACAGAATGGAGGTTTATAATTTCAAGAATTATGGAGCGGGAAACGAGACTCGAACTCGCGACCCCAACCTTGGCAAGGTTGTGCTCTACCAACTGAGCTATTCCCGCTCAAAGCATTAGTGCGAAGGGGGGGAGTTGAACCCCCAAGGGGTTTCCCCCACTGGATCCTAAGTCCAGCGCGTCTGCCAGTTCCGCCACCCTCGCTAAATTAGTGGTGGGTCGTACAGGAATCGAACCTGTAACCTCCTGATTAAGAGTCAGATGCTCTGCCGGTTGAGCTAACGACCCTATCAAACCGTATAATTTTAAACCAAAACATAGCTATCGTCAATAGCTCTTTAGGGAAATGTTTATGCAGGTATAAAAGCTTTCTCTTGCTTTAGTCTGAACCATTGGAAGAGAGAAACGGAGCCAACCAGGGTAAATCCTATAATGTCTGTTTGCCAGCCGGGATATATAAGCACCAAACCCGCTATAAACAGAGCAACCCTTTCTAACAGTATAGCTCTGGAAACAAAAAATCCTGCGAGAGCTCCACTTATAGAGGCCATACCTACAATGGAAGTAAGGATAATTAAAGCAAGATTAAAGAGTGTTACCTCAATCATTAGTAACTGGGGTGACAGCACGAAAATGTAAGGGATTAAAAAGGCTCCAATAGCTAACCTGGTAGCTATAACCCCGGTTTTAAACGGATTAGCACGGGCAATAGCTGAAGCAGCATAAGCTGCCAGGGCAACTGGAGGGGTTAGGTCAGCAATTATTCCAAAATAAAAAACAAACATATGCGCAGCAATGGGAGTAACTCCCAGTGTAAGAAGAGCAGGTGCAGCAATGGTAGATGTTATTATATAGTTAGCGGTAGTAGGTACGCCCATACCAAGTAATAATGAGGTTAGCATAGTAAAGAACATGGTTAGTATTAACTGATTGTTAGCTAAATCAACAATAGCGCTGGCTAACTTTAATCCCACGCCTGTTTGGGTTACTATTCCTACAATAATACCAGCGATAGCACAAGCAGCGGCTACGCTCAAAGCGCTACGAGCACCGACTATTAAAGAATCAATAATTCCATAAAAAGACATCCTGGTAGATTTTCTTATCCAAGAAGCAAGAATAGAAAGTGCTATTCCCACTAAGGCTACCCTCATAAGGGAGTAACCAGCTACTAAAATATAAATAAGCCCAATTAAGGGAATTATAAGGTGGCCTTCTTCAATAATTATTTTTCCAAGTTTAGGTAATTCTGCTCTGGGTAAACCTCTTAACCCTTGTTTTTTTGCTTGGTAGTGTAAACCAAACCATACTCCTGTAAAATATAAAAGTGCTGGTATAATAGCTGCTTTAGCCACCTCAAGATAAGGTATGCCAAGAAATTCCGACATTAAAAATGCAGCTGCACCCATAATTGGAGGCATTATTTGGCCTCCGGTGGAAGCTGCGGCTTCTGCAGCAGCGGCAAACTCTGGTTTATAACCAACTCTTTTCATCAATGGTATGGTAAAAGTTCCACAACCAACTACATTAGCTATAGAACTACCCGTTACTGTTCCTTCTAAAGCACTAGTAATAACTGCAATTTTAGCGGGTCCTCCGGTAGCCCAGCCAGCCAGTGCGCTTGCTAAATTCATAAACAAGCTCCCTATACCGGTTTTCTGTAAAAAAGCAGCAAAAAGCAGAAACATGAAGAGGAAGGTTGAGGACACTCCCAGTGGAATACCAAAGATACCTTCAGTAGTATAGAATAAATGTTGAACGATATGTCTTAATTGAATGTTTTCTCGGAAAAAAGCCCCAGGAAATATCTCTCCGAAAAGGGCATAAATAATAAAGATGATAGCAATAATTACCATTGGAAGTCCTACTATTCTTCGCCCGGCTTCTAAAACCAGAAGGATACCGATTACACCTATAACGAAATCCAGGGGGGTAACTATTGCAGCTCTTAAAATAAGGTCTTCATAAAAAATAACTATGTATAAAGGCGTAAGAAAACCTAACATGGAGAGAATATAGTCGCTCCAATGTATGTTTATCCTGGACATTTTTCTGGTTGCGGGATATAATAAAAAAAGTAACCCCAAGACAAAAGAAAGATGTATAGCTCTTTGCATTTGAGCATCTAATACACCAAAAATAGCTGTATATAATTGGAACAAAGAAAAAGATAAAACTATTACCCAAATCATCCTGGAAACATAACCGGTTAAATTACGATAGGTCATTTCCGGGTCAAGATTAGCAAGTTTCTCGCTTACGTTTTGGCAATCTCGTTCAGACAGCTTTTCTTCGTTTTTCATATAACACTCCCTACTATAAATTATCTAACATTCTATTTATTATGCGTATAACCATCTCTATTATATTTAAATGTTCTATTTTAATTATACACACATTGGTATGGTTATTTAAACTCTATAGGTTTATTTGTTTTCCAT
>QLTX01000001.1 GCA_018725175.1 Candidatus Psychracetigena formicireducens | reverse complement strand
CTCTATGGTTACATATTTGTTGTCAGCAACTACCGTCTCTGCCTTATACAAGGTATTATCTTGATGTGCATCCATCAGTTCTACCATCCTGTGTGCCTCATTAACATCACCAGGAGTTACTTCAGTTGCCGTTATTATCTCACAACAAGGATCTACTGCTCTATGGGTTTTGCCTGTAATATGGGGTCAGGTCTTCATTCTTCACTTAATAAAAAATAAGGCCAATTCAATTTATTTACAGAGGGGTCGTAAAGGGTCGCAGCTAAATTTTTCACTTAACATAGATTTATTTATTTTCCCAAAATATTCGCGTGAAATAATTCAATAAAGAAGCGGGGTCAGACTTGACTATCGTCATATTACCTATTTATGTTTGTCATTGTATGCCAAAAGATAAAAAAGAAATTGATGAATGTATAATTTAGGTTTGACCCCAAAGATCCAAAGATCGCTGTCATCATAGCAAGCTTATGTAAGGCTTTAAAAGCGGAGATCCCTGGTCAAGCCAGGGAGGACAGAGAGGGAGATCCCTGGTCAAGCCAGGGAGGACAGAGAGGGAAAAGATGAGATCGGCACGGTTGCTTTCAGCAACCTCGCGATGACGGGTTGGGGAAAATAACACTCTATCAACTCAAACCCAAAGAGCTATATGGTAATTGCCCTTCGCTCTTATCTTATTACCAGCTTTCTGTCAGTGGGATTAGACAGTAAGGCAGTAACGAGTTTAGGGATTTCCTTACCACCTTAAATTCTCCTGAATTTCTTCTCTGCCCGTAAGGGGGCTGTGCCACCGACTCTCCTTGAGCCATATCCCCGTCGTTCTATTGTTTAACCCTTACTGTGACGGTACAGGTTAGGAAAGACTGGTCACCGCGGGGTGAGTATCTCCAGCTACCTTCCAGAAAATCTTATGACCCTCATGGTATATGAAATCAAGCAGAAATACCCACTAGCTGACCATCCTTGAACGGTTCTTGATGCTCTTCTTCCCAGATAGATTATCACCCTCAGACCCTATCGCCGCTGATAAAAGACTGAGACCCCCTCCTAAGTCAGCCCTTCCACCGCCTCAAGAATCCTCTGAGAACTTAGGCTGCAGGCAGGGGAAGCTGCTACACCAACGATCCATCTATTACCTCTCTACTCTTTTCATTTGCATTTTTCGCCATCTTGTGGTATCTTATCTCTATAAAAACGACCTCCTTTAATAGGTAGTAAATAAAATTTGATTGATGCGGCTTTTTAACTTTAAATATATTTAGGACATGAGATTATTTTGAAGTTTAATATTAAAAGAAAGAGGAGAGATAAACAGTGAAAATAGCAATTTTGGGTGGTGGTGGAACAAGAACTCCATTATTATTTCAGGGTTTAATTAACCTGGTTAATACGTTAGGATTAAAAGAAATCTCCTTAATGGATATTGATGAAAAAAGGTTGATGCTTATGGGAAAGGTAATAAACTCGCTATTGATAAAGTCAGGGGTGGATGTAAAAGTACCATACACTCAAAATCTGGAAGATTGCCTCAGGGATTCATCATTTGTAATCAATACTATCAGAGTAGGAGGCGAGCATTTTCGGATTTTGGATGAAAAAGTTCCCCTTAAATATGGATTAATTGGTCAGGAAACTGTGGGTCCGGGCGGTTTTGCTATGGCAGTAAGAACCATCCCGGTAGTTCTCAAGATAGCTGAGTCCATTCATTTAACTTGTCCTGATGCCTGGCTAATAAACTTTTCTAATCCCTCAGGGATTATTACTCAGGCAATTTATACTCATTCATCCCATCAAAAAGTGGTGGGAATATGTGATGTACCGAGTTCCATAAAAGGTATTATTGCAAAAATATCAGGAAAGAAAGAAGAAGAAATATACCTTGATTATTTTGGTTTAAACCATTTAGGCTGGATAAAAGGGGTTTATATAGAAGGAAAAGATTATCTAAAAACGATAATAAAGCTCATCAGTAATTACCCGGATTTTGAAAAATTATCCGGGTTACCTCTTGAATTTGTTCAAAAAATTGAAATGCTTCCTAATCCCTATCTTTATTACTATCACTTTACCGATAAAGCCTATAAAGAGATGAAAGATAGTCAACAAACCAGGGGGGAGAGGGTTAGGGATATTAACCTTAAATTGTTTGAAGAGTTAGAGAAAAGCGAGACTCCAATAGATGTGTATAATAAATATATTAACAAACGCGAAGAGAAAATTAACTCCCTGGAAATTGACTCGGGGATTAAAATGGAGGAAGGTAAGGGTTATGTAGAGGTAGCTCTTAAGGTGATTAGAGGATTATCTCTCGGAGGAGAAATTGCTATGGTCAACACTCCTAACCAGGGTTCTATTTGTGGACTTAATCCAGATGATATCGTAGAAGTACCTGTTTATATCGGTAAAAACCTGATTAGGCCATTTAGTACTGACAATATTCCCAAAGAAATTGAATTATTGATAAACCAGGTAAAGAGTTACGAAAGAGAAATTGTTGAAGGAGTTAGCAAAACATCTTACGATAAGTTAGTTTCAGCCTTAGCCAAAAACCCCCTGGTTCCTTCAATTAAAATAGCCAGGAAAGTAGTGGATGAGTATATAGAAGTAGAGAAAGAGTATTTTTCCATTTATAAGAATAAAACTGAGTCATACCTTGAAAGTTAAAGACCTTTTGCCAATCCCCGATATAGAGCTAAGTAAAAAAATATTAGCTGTTCAGCCACATCCTGATGATTTAGAATTGTTTGCTGGGGGCACTTTAGCTAAAATGGCAGATAAAGGGATGGAAATAACCTATATCACTGTAACCAATGGCGGTTATGGTACTTATGATAAAAACATTTCTCCAGAGGTTCTAACAAACATAAGAAAAATAGAAGCAAAATCAGCATCCAGTCTATTAGGGATTGCTGAGCATGTTTTCTTAGAATATACAGATTCTGAGGTAATTGATCATAAAAGCCTTAGAAACCAGCTGATCCATCTTATAAGGAATAATAAACCGGAAGGGATTTTTTTACCCGACCCCTGGTTACCTTACGAAGCGCATCAGGGGCATGTCATTACCGGTTTAGCCGGTGCCGAAGCTGCTATTTTTTCTTCACTGCCACATTTAGAACCTACTACACCAGTTCATGAGCTTAAATTTATAGTTTTTTATGCTACTCACCGACCAAATACTTATATTGATATTTCATCTTATTGGGAAAGAAAGATAGAGGCTATAAAATGTCATAAAAGTCAGTTTAACGAGGATGTTTTTACTCTATTATCTCTGTATTTATCACTTAAAGCTTCGGAATATGGCGCATATCTGGATGTGGAAAAAGCAGAAGCTTTTAAGGTATTAACTCCACTACACCTTCACGCCAATACCGATTCATGGGATGCCTAGTCAAATACTTGTAGGGAGGTATGTATAGATGCCTTATTATTTAGGAGTTGATGGTGGAGCTACTAAGACGAAGGTGGTTATAGGGAATGAACAGGGATTAATTGTCGGCCAAGCCGAAGGCCCTCCTTCTAATTACCTGCTTATAGGTCTGGAAAAGGCTTTAGAAGCAATAAAAAGTACTATTGAGGAAGCTTCTTCTCAGGCTTCTATTTCGTCTAAAGATTTGGATGGTGCGGTATTCGGTTTGGCTGGAGCAGACTTACCTGCTCACTTCATAGAATTAAGTAGCGGATTGAAAGATGTATATCCTGGCTTACCTTTAAAAGTAGTTAATGATACCTGGGTTGCTTTACGGGGTGGAATCAAAAAAGGTTGGGGTGTTGCCCTGGTATGTGGTACTGGGGCAAACGCATGCCTAAAAACTCCCAAAAGTAAATGGTTTACCTTAAGGGGATTAGGATATGAAACAGGTTTTGAAGGTGGAGCACTTAGTATGGTTAAAGATATACTTCACCATTCTTTTAGGTCTCATGATGGTTTAGGACCAAAAACCTTATTAGAAAAAGAAGTGCTAATAACAGTTGGATTAAATAATTATGATGAGTTATCAGAGTTGGTTTTTGGTTTTTTCCTGTTTCCATCTTTTACCAGGCCTGAAGTTAGGAGTTTGTTAAATCTTATTCCCTGGTTATTTGTTTTTGCCAATGATGGCGATTATATTGCTCAAACTATTCTTATTAAACATGGTGAAGAATTAGGGAAAATTGCTGGTAAACTGATAAACAAAGCTGGATTAGAAAAGGAAGAAGTAGAGGTGGTTTTAGTTGGTGGGGTTTTTCGGGGAAATAACCCTACTTTAATTGATAAGTTAACTCTATCACTTCATTTATCAGCTCCACTGGCCAGGATAGTTTTTCCCGAGTTTGACCCTGCAATTGGAGGATACCTGTTGGCATTAGAGAACTCAAATATACCAATTACAGAAGATGTTTACAGGAAACTGAGCACTAAAGAACCTATAATTTAGTATGGAAATTAATACTGGAGGTTTTAATGAGAAATCTGACCGGCTACCTTGAAAAGAATATGGATGAATTCCTGAGCCTGCTGAGAACATTGGTAAACATGGATTCTCCTACTACTGAAAAATCAGCTACCGATATTTTTGGTAATTATTTAAATAATTACTGTAATAATTTAGGGGTGTATTCGGAAGTCATCAAACAGGATACCTACGGTAACCATCTGAAAGTTGTCTATGGAGATGGTGAGGAACAGATTTTAGTTTTGTGCCACATGGATACAGTTTGGCCTATGGGTGAAAGTAACAGGAGACCTTTTAAAATAGTTGGAGATAAAGCTTATGGACCAGGTGTATTTGATATGAAAACTGGAATAGTACAATCAATATTTGCTATCAAATATTTTAAAGAAAATAATCGTAGGTTTAATAAAAAGTTTGTATTTTTATATAATTCAGATGAAGAGGTAGGAAGTCCGTCTTCACGGTCAATAATTGAGAAAGAAGCTTTAAAAAGCCAGCAGGTGCTAGTTCTGGAGCCAGCTGAACCACCTGGTAATTTGAAAACTGCAAGAAAAGGCGTAGGGATGTTTGAAATAGAAGTTACTGGTAGAGCGTCCCACGCGGGAGCAGCACACCAACAAGGCTTAAGTGCTATAAAAGAACTTGCCCTGCAAATATTACATTTAGAGTCTATGACAAATTATGCACTCGGAACAACGGTTAATGTAGGGGTAATTAGTGGTGGAACCAGGAGAAATGTTGTTCCTGCTGAAGCAAAGGCTCTGGTAGATATAAGGGCTATAAATGTTGAAGAGGCTATTAAGGTAGAGAAAGAAATATTATCTTTAAAACCCTTCACTACAGGAATAAATATATCGGTCTCAGGGAGTATTAACAGACCTCCTATGGTTAAAACCGAGAAAATAACAGAATTATTTCTCAAAGCAAAAAATATTGCCAGCGAATTGGGTTTTGATATTAAAGATGATTTATCCGGGGGAGGAAGCGATGGTAATTTTACCGCTAATTTAAATATACCTACCCTGGATGGCTTGGGTGGAGTTGGTGATGGGGCTCATTCTGAAAATGAATATATTGAGTTAAAGGAAATTTCTAATAGAACAGCTCTGTTTATCCAATTATTAGAAATGTTATCAAATTGATAACAAAAAATTAAAATTAGCGGTTTATGGCTTTTAATTCTAAAGGTTTAACCTATATTGAATTGCTCACTGTTTTTTCTATTATATTATTATTTTCCTTACCAGTTCATAATGTTTTAATGGGTATTATTTTAGAAGAAAGAATGAACTACTCATCCAGGGTTCTTCTGCAGGAATTAAGGCATTTACAGACTAAGGCAATGGTCTCTTCACGAGTTATGGAAGCTATTTTCAGTTCTAAAGATAATAACTATTATTTTGTGCAAATATCTCCAGGTTCGCCATCTTTTAAAAAAATAGTTTTACCCTCAGGGGTGATAATTGAAAGATACAATATAGTAAGAGGAGCATCGTTATCTTATAGGTTTGGATTTACACCTACAGGTTCCCCTAATTCTTCAGGAACAATCACTCTTTCCAATAGCAGAGGAAGAAGTATAACTCTTTTTTTAATGCCCGTAACTGGAAGAATGCGCCTGGAGTCTAATTGAATAAAATAAATAATAAAAAAGATTATGAGTTTAGTAGGGGTTTTACCCTTATGGAATTAATAATCTCAATAACCTGGTTTCTTATTCTTATATATCTATCTACAAGCATAACCGCTTCTTATATTAAGCTTTTGAAAAACATAGATACTGTTGGTAAATCACTCCTTTTAACAGAAAATATTTTAGAAGAATATTTCTATAAACCTTATGCTGAAATTGATGGAGGAAATTATAAGTTGTTTGAAGATGTGGAGTTGATAGAAGAAATTGAAACAGTAGAACCAGATTATTTTGGGATTGCTGATGGCGAAAAACCATTTAAAAAAATTAGACTCTCTTTAAGGGTAAGAGAAAAACCTCTTCTCATTTTGTACACCCTTAAATCTCCATGAATAAAGGGTTCACTCTGTTAGAAATTATTATTTCTTTTTCTATAGCGATTATAGTGGTATTCCCCTTTATTTCTACACTGGTGGGGATGAAAAATATAACCCTTTACGGAAGAGATAGGATAGAAACCATTCAAAACATCAGGATAGCTAACCATATTATCAGGCAGGATATTCATTCTATGAAATTAAATAGTATCAGGGAAGGAAGAATGGGCAGTTACCGGGGAATCTGGGGAAAAAATTCTGATCAGGTGGTGGTGGGATATTACTTCAGTCCAAGTCGAAAGAACTTATATAGATACATTGCCGTTCCCATAAATAAAAACAGCTTAAAGGAGAATGAATTTCCTGATCGTCATCCTTTTAAGTTCCGTAGACCCACCAGCAATCCCCTGGTTCAAAATGTTATGGAGTTTAATTACCTAAGAAACAATGAAAGCGTAACCTTTGAGTTGAAATTAAAAATTGGGAGAAGAGAAAATAATATTAATATTATATGCCTACCCCGCTTATAAACAATAAAGGAACTATTATTTTAATAACCATGATTCTTTCTTTTCTGGTTATGCTTTTGTTAACCAGCTTTGCCACTTTATTAATTCAGGAAGCTCAGGTTTTAACATACCTTAAAGACTCATTAAAAGTACAATCTTCGTTGATGAGCGGATTAGAGTTAGGTTTATACCAGATAATTAATAAAAATATCGTATCTTTCAATAAGAACTATGATTTAAATGGAGTTAAACTTAATTTAAATATTAATAATAATCCCGTACAAACAATTAGGGTTACCGGTGAGGTGAATAGAGCCAAAAGACAGTTAACGGTAATAGGTGAAGTTTTCAATTTACTTGATTTTGTTTTTATTACTGAAAATCTCGAATCTGATAAACAGCTAAATATAATAGGAAAAGGGCTTTCTAAAATATCTAATAAAACAGATAGTAGTTTAATTACTAACAATTTCCGACCACTTACCTCAAGTATACTTAAAATGGATTTATCCAATCCGGGAAGTGATTATTTTGTATATAACGATATGATGTCTTTATTGTCAGACAGTCAAAGAGTCTCATTTACTCACACAGGAAATAGCCTTCAGATAAACTTCCTGGAAAAAGAGCCTGGCTTACCTGATGTTTTTGTAATTAATAACCCCAACCTTCTGTTAAATGGTACCTTAACTTTAAAGGGTAGTTCCAATGGCACCATTATTATATTAAATCAGGATTTCCATACTTCGTACCCATTGGAATTTGATAAAATAATGCTTATAATTAAAGATAAAGCATTTTTTAAGGGAGATGTTTCGGGAAATGGAGTATTAATTGCAGAAGAATTCAATTTTAGCAATTCAGTGCATTTTAATGGTATGATTATTGCGAAGAACCTCAAGTTTGAGAGACAGACCACCTTAGTAAATAATAAGGCTGTTTATGAAAAATTTGAGCATTTATTGGTGAAGAAGTTATTTATATTCAAAGAATGGAGGTATCAGCCATGAAACCTATTTTTAGTTTTGGAAAAGGTAGTAAACAGGTTCTTGGGGTTGATGTGGGTGCCAATACCATCAAAGCTGTTCTCCTGGGGAGTGTTAGAGGTGAACCCGTGGTTGAAGGTGCAGCGCTATCTCCCACCCCACAGGACCTTTTGAGTAAAGAGGGACTGGTAAAAAACCCTCTAGCACTGGCAGAAGCATTAAGAATCGTCATATCTGCCTATAATCTAAAAGCATCTAATGCAGTAGTGGCTATTGCAAGCGATCTGGTTAGAACTACCGAGTTCACTATACCTTATGTAAACATAGACGAAGTTGGAGAAATGATTAAGTGGGAAGGTGCTAAAATGCTTGATTTCCCGATTGAAGAAAGCGGGTATGATTATAAAATTCTGGAAGTTTTCGAAAAAGATGGGAGGAAGTATTATAAAGGCTTGTTGGTAGCAGTTCCTAACACTGTCCTGGATCCCTTAATCAAGGGATTCTCCAAAGCACGACTAAAACTTACTGCCATTGAAATTGATTCCTATGCTGAAGTGCGTACACTTGGTTTTTTACCCGAGTTTAAAGAAGAAGAGATTTATGCAATTTTGAATGTAGGTTCCAGCATTAGTTCTATAAGTTTTTATGCCCGAGGTAGAATATTTTTTTCCCGAGCTATCCCATTTTCTGGAGACATGGTTACTACTATTGTTAAACAAAGACTACAATTGAATCAATTGGAAGCAGAAAGATTTAAGAAAGAGGAAGGACTGTTATTTGATGCTGGGCAATCTTATAATTACAAGGAATTGAAAATGCGGGTCACCGAAATTCTCGAAGATAAACTGTATTCAGAGATTAGAAGATCGCAGATTTTTGCTCAGCAAGAGTGGAGTTTACCTATTGGCGATAAACTTAACCTGGTTTTAAGTGGTGGGGGTGCTTTCTTAAAGGGTTTGGTGGAAGCGCTAAATGAGAACCTTGAAGTGAACACCATACTAAATACTTCTTTATTAAATATTAAACATAAAAAAGGGTTAGATAAAAGATTTTTAGTAGATTCAGCTATACTACTGAACTGCGCCTTAGGCCTGGCCTTAAGGCTTGTTTCGGAGGAACCATCATATGTCTAAAAAACTACAATTTTTATCATTTAATTTGCTACCGAGAAAAGCTAAGAAAAGGAGATTAATTAAAGGAGAAGAAATAACGCTTATACTGGTATTTTTTGCTATAGTTGCCATAATTGGGGGTGTTTATTATTTTCAAACCTCCTTAAACAATCAGCTTTTAGCTCAAATTAATAAAGTTGAAAATGAGATAAATAACCTGGCCCAGGTAAAGCAAAAAGTAACTGAATTAGAGAGGGATTTAGCTGCTATTGGAAGGGTTGAAGCGTCTATAGTGAAGTTAGAAGAAGAATCTACCTCTTTGAGATGGCTTTTCCTTGAACTCCAAAAAATAACTCCTGCCGGGGTTTCCTTCAGTTCAGTAAATATAGATAGGAGCGGTAAAAGCATTTCCCTACAAGTTGAAGCCAGAAATATTAATCTTGCCACAGAGTTTCTGGCAAGAATCAGGAAATCTAAATTTATTCCTAATTTAGATATTCGCGGCATCAGTATTGATGTTAATACCGGTAGAATCACCTTTCCCATCTCCCTTACTTTTATAGAGGGGGTTTAAGATGAGTAAAAAAATTAAAATAGGCATAGCAATAATCATATATATAATTACCTCTTATTTTCTGGTGTCAACCTACCTACTCCCTTTATATAATAAAGGTCGGGAGCATAGTGTAATTCTACAGGATAAAAAAGCCGAACTTAGTTACCTGGTGTTTCTGAATGAACAACTCCCCAGGATGGAACAGGAAATAGCTAAGGTAAGCACACGTTTGAGTGAGCTTCAAGATATGCTAAAACCTGTTATCAAAGAGGAAGAGTTGTTTTTAGAAATATATAATTTAGCCAGAAGAGGTGGAGTTGAGCTTTCTAACATTTCTCTGGGAGAAATAGGGGCAGTAGGCGAGAACTCGCGGGTTAATGTGTCAATCAACATCTCTGGTACCTATGCAAATTTACTTTCTTTTTTGAGAGAAATTGAAGTATTCCCTTATATAGTTTCTGTAGAAAGAATTAATGTTTCTGGTACAGAAATTGCAGTGGGAGCCAGTTTAGAATTAGCAGTTTATTTTAAAGGCGTTGGTAATTAAGGTGTGAATATGGCAAAAGTTAAAAAAACAAGAAAAATAAGGATTACCACAATATTATTATTAACCGTGCTGTTGGTTCTGGTTTGGGGAGTTACTACTTATAGACAGGAAATCGAAGACACTCTCCTTAATTTCTTTTTGAGGTTTTATATTACAGAATATGAAGGGATTGTAGATCACCGAGTACCACAATTAATAGAAACTGAAATTTCTAACCAAGTAGACGAAATCCTCCAAACAAGAAGAGATGGTACTGAAATAGTTGTAATTGGTGAGGATACCAGGAAGGTGAATATATTTGCTCCCTAGAGATACTTTATTTAACAGTCAGGAGATAGTTAAAAATTATTTAAGAGAAAATAACTTAGGCGCTTGGGTTTCCTTTAGATATGAGTCCAGAAGGTACCTAATAGGATTTACTGGTTCAGCTGGGATTTTGGTAATGAAACCTGAACCTAATCTTTTAGTTGATTTTCGATATACCGAGCAAGCTAAAATCGAATCTCCCAGCGCTAAGGTTATAGAATTTACTAAACCATATCATAAGTATCTTAAAGAAGTACTGAACTCAGGTTCGATTAAAAAAGTTGGGTTTGAACCTAACCACCTAACAGTTTCTCAACTGAAGGAATTAGAAGAATTCATTGGGGAGGTGGAATGGTTACCCACAGAAAACCTGGTAGAAAATTGTCGTGTCATAAAAGATGAACAGGAAATATCCTCAATAAAGACAGCTCAAGAACTATCTGAAAAAGCTTTATATAACATATTAAAACTATTGAAACCAGGGGTTAAGGAAATTGATTTAGCCATTGAACTGGAGTACCAGATAAGGCAAAGGGGTGCCAATATGGCATTTCCTATTATTGTTGCTTCAGGAGAAAGAGCAGCTTTACCACATGCTCAACCAACGAACAAAGAAATAAAAACCGGTGAGTTCATAGTAATTGATTTTGGAGCCCGCATTGATGGGTATGTCTCAGATTGCACGCGAACCTTTTTTCTGGGTAAACCAGGGGAGAAAGAAGTAGATGTATATAACCATGTCCTTGAAGCCCAAAGACAGGCATTTAGTATCATTCAAGCAGGTGTGGAAGCTGGTTTAGTTGATAAAGCAGCTCGAGATTATTTGAAAGGTAAGGGATTGGATAATTATTTTGGTCATGGTTTAGGTCATGGTGTCGGTTTGGAAGTTCACGAAGCACCGAGGGTGGCTATAGATGATAAAACTGTTTTGAAGGAAGGAATGGTTATAACAGTTGAGCCTGGTGTATATATTTCTGGTTGGGGAGGTGTGAGAACTGAAGATATGGTAGTCTTAAAGAGTAATGGTTACTATAACCTCTCAAAATTCCCCAAAGATGAGTGGAAGCTTTGATTTCCGTAAATGATGTTAGGTCAGGAATGGCTGTAGAGTTAGATGGGGATCTTTATATCTGCGTTGAACAGTTGCATGTGAAACCTGGAAAAGGAGCTGCTTTTGTAAGAACAAGGTTAAAGAAATTGAAAGATGGTACTGTGTTGGAGAAAACTTTCAGGGCTGGAGAAAAAATTATACGAGCTTACCTTGAAGAGAAAAAAATGCAATTTCTTTACCATCAGGATGATAATTATATTTTTATGGATCAATCTAATTATGAACAATGGCACATCAAAGAAGATGATTTCAAGCAGGGAGTTGAATTTTTGAAAGAGGGTTTAGAAGCTGATGTCTTGTTTTACCAGAGTAAACCTATTGGAGTTGACCTACCGATCATAGTAGAATTACTGGTTCAAGAAACTGAGCCAGGCTTTAAAGGTGATACCGTATCAGGAGCTACCAAACAAGCAGTTTTAGAAACAGGGGCAAAAATATCTGTGCCTCTATTCATAGAAATTGGCGATATAATCAGGGTAGACACCAGGACTGGAGAATATTTAGAAAGGACAAAAACTAAATGAATGATGGAGAAGATAGACATGATAGAAAAAATGAAGGATAAAATCTCTACCCTGCAAGAGTATTTAAAGGTACCAGAGAATTTGAATCAAGACTTAATTAATAAAACATTGGTACCATTAACTATCTTAAAGGATTGATAAGCTTTTTAGATAGTGCTAAACTGGTTACCATGTTGGGCGAAGAGCAGCTGTTTGATTGTCCAGTCTGTAAAGAACAAATTCCTCTGGACCTAACAGCTTTTATGGAAAAAGAATGGATAAGACTGGGGTGTAAGAAATGTGGAGAGATGATATTTATAAGCCATCAGCCATAGATCGGTTTTTTATTGAAGATACGGCTCTTAAACAATTAATATTAGAGGCAATTGTAGAAGTTAAGGGGGTTACTGGTTTAGCACCTGATTTTTCTGGGCTATTAAAAAAACCTATAAAAATAATTAGAAGCAAGGAAAAATTAAAAATAAAGATTTACCTCCTGGGGGAGTATGGAGAGAACTTAAGAGAAGTTGGGGCAGTCGTTAGAGGGAGAATTATAAAATCACTGGAAGAATTGGGAGGAGTTGAGGTAGAAAGGGTGGATATAATATTCAAAGGAGTAAGTAGAAAATAGATCCTTTGAAAAAGCGGCATTTGTGTAGAAGAATAGTGCTTAGTGATTTAGTTGCTCAAGAGTTAGGTGGAGATAAGTTTTTGGATCCAGATGGTCTGGAAGAAATATCTGAAGAGTTAGTCCTGGCTACTCGGGAAATGTTAAGTAGAATAAAAAAAGAGATAGTAGCAATTGATAAAATAATCTCATCTTGTCTGCACAACAGAAAGCTCGTTGAATTGGGATCGGTAGAAAAGTCTGTTCTCAGACTGGCAACCTATGAGTTATTTTATCAGCAGGACTCACCTCCCAAAGTTATTTTAAGCGAGAGTGTAATTCTAACTAAAAAGTTTGCTGGTGAAAAAGCTGCAAAGTTTGTCAATGGTGTATTAAGAGGTTTATACAATGCCAGCAAAGAAGTTGATAAAAATTTTGGTTAAAGGTCGGGTTCAGGGTGTGGGGTTTCGCTACTTTACTTATCGCCAGGCAAGGCAATTGGGTTTGACAGGTTATGTGAAGAACCTTCCTTCAGGAGAAGTTGAGACCGTTGCCTATGGAGAAGCTGATAGTCTGGAGATGTTTATAAATGTTATTAAGAAAGGAACCCCTTTTTCCCTGATAGAATCTTTTACCTTGAAAGATTTAAATCCTTTGGAATTTTCTGTAAACTTTGAAACCTTCTATGTAATTTAGTTAAATATATGCATCTCAAAATACGGCTTGATAAATTGCTTGAAAAAAGGGGTTTGTTTGAGAGTAGGGAAAAAGCTGTTGAGGCTATTAATTCCCGATTGCTAATAGTTGAAGGTTTACCCACCTACAAACCTGCATCTCTCGTAAGTCCTGATGTAAATGTAGAAATTAGAGGACCTGAAGGTTATGTAAGCAGAGGAGGAGTTAAACTTGATCAGGCTCTAAAGGATTTTGCAATAACTCCCCAGGGCTGGTTAGCCCTGGATATAGGGGCTTCAACAGGAGGTTTCACCGAATGTCTTCTTAGGCAGGGGGTTAGAAAAGTATTTGCAGTGGATGTAGGCTTAGGGCAACTTCACCACAAACTTAGAAGTGACCCCAGAGTTGAAATATTGGAAGGAATAAATTTTAGATATGCTAACAACGACCTTGTATCTGAATTAGTTAATATAATTACCATTGATGTATCTTTTATTTCTTTGAATCTAATTCTTCCTATAGCAGAACAGTTTTTAGCTGAAAATGGTATTATGGTAGCTCTTTTTAAACCTCAATTTGAAGTGGGGCCAAAGGAAGTACGGCGGGGGGTTGCTAAAAACAAAGACACCATAATAAACTCTCTTTTAGCTTTAAAAAGAACCATTGAATCAAGAGGTTGTTGTATTATAAACATTGCCCCTTCCGTCATTAAGGGAAGCAGGGGAAATCAAGAGTACTTTCTTTTGCTTAAAAGGAGGACTGATTTAACCAATGGTATTGGAGAATCCTACCTTAGCGAGGTAATATACCAATGAAAGAACTAACAGTTGGAATTTTTCCCCACCATCAACGTGCAGAGGCAAAAAATAAAGCAGTTAAGCTTAAAGAAGCCTTACAATTAGCTAATATTAAAGTAATTATGAGGAAATTTGAAGGTGAAGATGGTTTAGCTGACAACCTGCTACTTGAGGAATCTTCTATTGTAGTGTCTATAGGTGGTGATGGGACATTTCTTAGAGTTGCTCGCCATATGGCCAGTATAAAAACTGAGGCTTATTTAATAGGCCTTAATACTTCTGGTAGTTTGGGCTTTTTAAATTGTACACATACTATTGACCAGGTAAGAAAGGAAATAAATAATTTTATTAAAGGAAAGTTTGTGTCATCTGAAATTCAAACACTTAAAACCAGAATATTTACTGAGGAGGAAAAATATGATGGAGAGTTTATCAACGAAACCGTCCTGGTAAGAGATTTTCAATCCCGATTACCTATTTTCCAGGTCAAAGTTGGAAAGTCAATTCTGGGAAGTTATCATGGTGAAGGAGTAATATTATCTTCTTCATTTGGTTCAACCGCTCAAGCTTTGTCTGCAGGAGGACCTCTTATTAGCCACCAGTTATATTGCGTTAATCTGGTTCCTCTTTCTGCTCACTCAATTAACATTCGCCCTATTCTAATAAATCCTATAGAGAAGCCAAAAGTATTAATTCAAGGTAGTAAAGAATTAAAACTACACTTATTTCTGGATGGTTTAAAAATAATGATGGCTAAACCACCTATTAACCTGGAGGTTTCTCCAGGTAACCAGAGAATTAAACTTCTGGGAATGAGCAGTGGTAATTTCTATAACACCATTAGGTATAAATTAAGCTGGGGTTGGAAAAAAAGTGCTTCAGGAACTTAAAATCAAAGGTTTTGCCATAATTGACTATCTCCATCTTCAATTTAAACCAAACTTTCAAGTTTTAACTGGGGAGACTGGGGCAGGAAAATCTATAATAATTGATGCTCTTAATTTACTGTTTGGGGGGAAAGTTAATTCGGAATATATAAAAAGCACCTATGAAAGATGTGTAATTACTGGGATCTTTGATCTGGTGAACCTGGTTTTACCTGATAAGTTATTTGATGATTTAGAGCTAATAGAAGATAAACTTCTTATACTGGAGAGAGTTTTATTTGCTGATGGCAGGAGCAGATGTTGGGTAAACGGTCGTCTTGCAAATATACATTTATTAAAGAGTATTGGTAATGTTCTGGCAGACTTTCATGGTCAGGGAGAGCAGCAACTTTTATTAAATACTGATTTTCAACGAAACTTACTGGATTATTATCCAGGTACTAAGAGTTTAGAAATTATAACTGAGCTTGAAACTATCTTAAGCAAGTTAAAATTATTACAGAAAGAGAAGGATGAGTTGTTATATTTTCATAGAAAAAGCACAGATTCCTTGGAACTATGGCAGTTTCAGCTTTCTGAAATTGATAGGTTGAAGCTAAAATCAGGTGAAGAAAAAGAACTGATAGCTGAAAAAATTAAATTGGTTCACAGCGAAGAACTAAACCGATTGATTATTTTGTTGAAAGAGCATCTTAATTCTGATTATCACCTTCCCAATTTAGAAAGTTTGTCACAAAACACAATTAGAAACCTTAAAAGTTTATCAAATATTGATAAAAAGTTTGAAACCTGGTTAAGTTATTTTTCTGATTTAATTATTAATTTAAGAGAATTAGGTAATTTTTTACCTAATTACCAGGACTCTTTAGACTATTATCCTGGTAGGTTAGAAGAGATAGAGAAAAGGTTAAACGAAATTGAAATTCTGAAAAAACGCCACAAACTTGAATCAACCGAAGAAATTCTTTCCCTGAGAGATGAATTAAACAAACAAATTGATACTCTGCAGGATGTCTCTAAAGATATTGAAAAAAAAGAAAGTGAAATAAATTTCTACCTGAAGGAATTAGAATTAAAGGCAAATCATTTAACAGAGGTAAGAATGAAAACGGCTGTGATGGTAGAGAAAAAAGTGAACAAGGAACTTAAAGAGTTAAATATGGAAGAAAATAGGTTTGCCATTAAGTTGGAGAGGTTATCTGACATTAATTCTCATGGTCAAGATGAAATAACCTTCTTACTATCTCCTCATAAAAGTGAGGAACTAAAACCATTATCTTTAACAGTTTCAGGAGGAGAATTATCTCGGGTCATGTTAGCTTTAAAAACAGTTTTGAAAGAAGCCGATAGAACTCCAATACTAATATTTGATGAAGTGGACATGGGGATAGGAGGGAGAACTGCAGAAGCAGTCGGAAAAAAATTGAAAGAGTTAAGTAAGAACCACCAGGTTTTATTAGTAACGCACTTGCCTCAATTAGCTGCAAAAGCAGATAATCACTATTTAATTGAAAAAGTTATCTCAGCTGATGAAATTAATGTTCAGGTAAAAATGTTGAATGAAGAAGAAAGAGTGGTGGAGCTTTCCAGAATGTTAGTGGGAGATAGTATTTCCCCAACCACCTTAAAGCAAGCGCGTGAATTACTTTTTAGCTCAAAACAGGTAGGTACTGTTTAAATATGTATATGTATAAGATATTAGTAGTTAATCCTGGGTCAACTTCTACTAAGATATCCTATTTTATTGATGAAAAAGAGGTTGTTTTTGAAACTTTATATCATAAAACTGAAGATTTATTAGCTTTCCCAAATTCATTTAGTCAAATGGATTATAGATTAAATCATATAAAGGCATTTATTGGTAAACATAATATTAAACTTGAAGAAGTATCTGCTTTTGTAGGAAGAGGTGGGGTTTTACCTCCCTTACCGGGTGGAACTTACCTGGTAGATAAAGAGATGGTAGAAGATTTAAAGCACCAGGTGCAAGCCGACCATCCCTCAAACTTAGCAGGTCTCATAGTGGCTATTTTAGCTCAAGAATCTCTGTCTAAAGGAGGAAGCTCCCTGCCGCTCATTACTGATCCAGTATCAGTAGATGAATTTGAACCTTTAGCTTACCTTTCCGGGCTTCCTGAAATAAAAAGAAAATGCTTATCCCATGCTTTGAACATGAAAGCTGTGGTCAGGCAGTTAGTAAAAGATTTGAATCTTAATTATTTCAACTCAACCTTTATTGTGGTTAACCTGGGTAGTGGAATATCAATTTCTCCCATGGTAGGAGGAAGAATTATTGATGTTAACAATGCTAATGAAGGGGGACCATTTTCCATTGATAGGGCTGGATCTCTTCCTACAGTTTCGCTGATAGACCTCTGTTTTTCCGGGAAATACTCTCGTGAGGAATTAATTAATATGGTAACTATGAAAGGTGGTATTTTTGCTTACCTGGGAACCAAAGACCTAACTATGGTAGAAAATAAAATCTCTGAGGGAGACGACTATGCAAAGCTGGTGTTTGAAGCAATGGTTTATCAAATTGCTAAAGAAATAGGGGCTATGTGTACAGTAGTAAAAGGTAAATATGAAGGAATTATAATTACCGGTGGAATGAGCCGTTCAGCATTATTGGTAAATAGTCTAAAAGAAAGGATTTCTTTTTTAGGTAAGATTTTTGTTTATCCAGGTGAAGAAGAAATGTTAGCTCTTGCCCAGAGCGCCTTAAGGGTGTTGAGGAAAGAAGAAGAGATAAAAATATATAAAGATTGTAAAAGGGAGTGATAAATCTTGATTAGGTCGCTGGAAGAGTTAGTAGTTAAAGCCAAATTAAGAAAGAAATTATTTATATCAGTTGCTGGAGCTGAAGATAGCACAGTTCTAATGGCTGTCTCAGCAGCTAAAAATTATGGGTTTATTGAGGGATTTTTGGTTGGTAACCCCCCTGAAATTAAGAAAATAGCCCGGGAAAATAACATAGATATACAAGGTTTTGAAATTATTAAAGCCCTCACGCCTGAGGAAAAAGTAAAACAAGCAGTTTCCTTGGTAGTGTCTAATAAGGCAGATATTCCTATGAAAGGGAATGTTCATTCCTCAATTTTTTTAAAAGCGGTGCTGGATAAGGAATATGGTTTACGAACTCTAAAGCTTTTTTCTCATGTGGGTATATTTCAGGTGCCAACTCTCTCAAGATTATTAATAATAACCGATGCTGCTATGAATATTACCCCCACTCTAAAAGAAAAAGTGGAGATTATTAATAATGCTCTTGAGGTAGCCAGGGTCTTAGAGATAGAAACACCTAAAGTGGCCGTTCTGGCTGCAGTAGAAACCGTATCTGAAAATATGCCAGCTACCATGGAGGCAGCTATACTTACCCAGATGAATAAGCGAGGTCAAATTAAGGGTTGTTTGATTGATGGACCCTTAGCTCTTGATGGAGCTATCTCCAGAGAGGCTGCTCTGCATAAAGGTATAACCAGTATGGTGGCTGGAGAAGCAGACATACTGCTGGTACCTGATATTGAAGCGGGGAATATTTTGGGGAAGTCTTTTAGCTACCTGGCTCAAAGCCTAATGGCGGGAGTAGTATTAGGAACAACCAAACCAATCATTTTACCTTCACGAACTGATCCAGCTTCCGGTAAATTAGCTTCCATAGCCTTAACCTTACTCTTATCCAGTAACCGAAAGGAGGCATAATGCATTTAATTTTAGTTATCAATCCGGGATCAACCTCAACCAAAGTAGCAATATTTGAAGATGAAGATGGGGTAGCTTTAAAAACCTATCGACATAGCTCCGATGAACTTAAAGAGTATGTTAGGGTTATTGATCAAATTGATTTTAGGCTCAACCTTGTCAGGTCATTTTTAGAAGAACACTCGTTTTGCCTTGCTGGATTTTCTGCGGTTGTAGGAGTTGGCGGCTTAATTAAACCGGTGTCAGGTGGAACATACCTGGTTAATGAAAAAATGCTTGACGATTTAAAAGTAGGACTTCAAGGAGAACATCCTTCTAATCTGGGTGGTATTCTTGGGCATATATTCGCATCTGAAGTGGGCATTCCAGCATATATAGTGGACCCTGTGGTAGTGGACGAACTTGATGAATTAGCCCGCATTTCAGGTTTTCCGGAAATCCAGCGTCGTAGTATTTTTCATGCTTTAAATCAGAAAGCCACAGGTAGGAGAGCAGCTCATCTTTTGGGAAAAGAGTATAAGGAGGTTAACTTAGTTATAGCTCATCTGGGAGGTGGTATTTCTGTGGGAGCGCATTGCCAGGGAAAAGTCATAGATGTTAATAACGCTCTTGATGGAGATGGACCATTTACCCCAGAAAGAAGTGGTGGGTTACCTGTTGGTGACCTAGTGAGACTTTGCTTTTCAGGTCAGTATGATAAAAGTGATGTATTAAAGAAAATTACCGGGCAGGGAGGCTTGGTAGCCTACCTACAAACTAACAATGCGCAGGAGGTTGAAAGCAGGATTAATAAAGGAGATTCTACTGCGCAGCTTATTTATGATGGGATGATTTATCAAGTGGCTAAAGAAATCGGATGCATGGCTACTGTACTTAAAGGAAAAGTAGATGCAGTTATTTTAACTGGTGGATTATCCAGGTCAAAATACGTAGTTGATAATATTAAAGATAGAGTATCTTATATCTCTAATGTTATTGTATATAGTGGGGAGGATGAGATGAAAGCCCTGGCTGAGGGTGTTTTGAGAGTATTAAGGGGTGAAGAGGAAACTAAAAAGTATGTTTAAAATTAGTGGAGGAATTATTAAATGTCAAAGTTAGTTATTAGAGAAGAATTTTGTAAGGCTTGTGGGATATGCATTGAACACTGCCCACCAAAAGTTCTGGGCTTATCAAACAGGGTAAATTCTAAGGGTTATAACTCTATTGAGTTGGTTGATGAAGAGGGGTGTATAACTTGTGGTTTTTGCTATTTAGTTTGCCCCGACCTGGTTATAGATGTGTATAAGCCTGAAAAGAAAAAAGGAGAGTGAGATATGGGCGAAAAAGTCCTTATTAAAGGGGTAGAAGCCATTGCCGAATCTGCTATTAGAGCAGGTTGTAGAATGTTTTTTGGTTATCCCATTACACCCCAAAATGAAACCCCAGAATATATGTCAAGAAGGCTTCCCCAGGTTGAAGGAATATTTTTACAGGCGGAAAGCGAAATAGCCGCCATTAACATGGTTATGGGTGCTTCAGCAGCAGGAGCCAGGGTGATGACCACAACCTCAAGTCCAGGATTTAGTTTGATGATGGAAGGCATGTCCTATCTGGTAGGTATGGAGCTTCCCTGCGTTGTAGCCAATGTGGTAAGAGGCGGACCCGGCTTAGGCAATATTGCTCCAGCTCAATCTGATTATTTTCAGGCAACTAAAGGTGGGGGTCACGGAGATTATAAAACTATCGTATTTGGACCCTCAACTGTTCAGGAGTTAGTTGAATTAACCTATCACTCTTTTGATCTGGCTGACAAATACAGAAACCCAGTAGTGTTACTTACTGATGGAGCTTTGGGCCAGATGATGGAACCGGTAATATTCCCTGAGATGAGAAAATTGAACACTCTTCCAGAAAAACCCTGGGCTCTTACCGGAGCTTTAAATAGAGAAAAGAATATAATTATGTCTTTTGAGATGGATCCAAAAATACTGGAAAATATTAACTGGGAATTACAAAAGAAATTTCAGAAAATATCGGAAGATGAGGTAAAATATGAAGAATATGCAACTGATGATGCTGAGTTTGTTATTGTCGCTTATGGGACTATTGGCAGAATAGCCAAATCAACTGTTAAAGCTTTAAGAGAAGAAAACATTCCTGTAGGCTTAATTAGGCCTATCTCTCTCTGGCCCTTTCCTTATGGAGTTATTACCCAGCTGGTTCCTCAGGTAGAAGCTTTTATGGTTGTGGAGATGAGTGCAGGTCAAATGGTTGAGGATGTCCGTTTGGCGGTTGGAGATAGAAGGCCGGTATTCTTTTATGGACGACCTGGTGGAATGGTTCCCTCGCCCAGGGATATTACTGAAAAAGTAAAACAATGTTTATCCATGCTTTTGTCATAAGGAGGATTTAATGAAACCAGTATATTTACGACCTCAATCTATGGAAGATAGAATAACTCATTATTGCCCTGGTTGTCATCACGGAATAATCCACCGCTTAATTGGTGAAGTTATTGATGAGCTTGGGATACGAGGAAAAACAATTGGCGTAGCACCGATTGGTTGTTCTGTTTTTATATATGCATATTTCAAACTTGATTTTGTGGTAACCCCTCATGGAAGAGCTCCAGCTGCAGCTACAGGAATAAAACGATCTTTACCCTCTGATAGAATAGTTTTTACCTATCAGGGTGATGGTGATTTAGCATCAATTGGTTTAGCAGAAATTATTCATGCTGCCAATAGAGGAGAAAACATCACTTCAATCTTTGTAAATAATGCTAATTATGGTATGACTGGCGGTCAATTAGCTCCAACAACCTTACTCGGTCAAATAACTACCACCAGTCCCTATGGAAGAAAAATAGCTGTTGATGGTTATCCGTTTCATATTGCTGAATTAATGAGTAACTTTAAGGGTGTCGCCTATTCAGGAAGATTCGCAGTTTACGATCCTAAGAAGATAATATCTGCCAGGAAAGCTATCAAAACCGCCTTTAAAAACCAGATGGAAGGAAAAGGTTTTTCTATTGTTGAGTTATTGAGTAATTGCCCTATAAATTGGAGGGTTAGTGTATCTGACTCGATCAAATTTGTTAAAGAAAACATGGAAGCAGAGTTCCCCTTAGGTGTTTTTAAAGGAGGAGAATAGTGAATTACGAAATAATCGTATCAGGTTTTGGTGGTCAGGGGGTATTAATCTTTGGAGAAATTCTCAGTCAAGGAGCATTAAAAGAAAATAAACACACTGTTTGGTTTCCTGCCTATGGGCCTGAGCAAAGAGGTGGGACAGCAAATTGCACCATCATAATAGGAGATGAAGAAATAGCTTCGCCTATATCCATAGATCCAGACATAGTTGTGGCTTTAAATCAACCATCTCTGGACAAATTTGAACCTTGGCTTAAAAAAGGTGGTTTATTGATTATCAATAAAACCTTAACTACCAGAAAACCTTTAAGAGATGATATAAAAATTATAGAAATAGATGCCCTGACTTTAGCCCGAGAAGCAGGCGAAGAAAGGGCAACTAACATTGTCCTACTGGGTAGGTTATTAAAAGAAATCCCGTTGCTGTCTGTAGATACTGTCAAAGAAGTAATCAGTGTAATTTTCGCTCACCGAGGAGAGAAGGTAATAGCAGCGAATATTAAAGCCTTAAATACTGGCTGGAATTCAGGGGATTAAAATAGCAAAAGGTAGTGAAAAAAATCTATACTGGAAAGTTTTTGCAGATTGTCAAAAAAGAAGGGCAGGAAATAGTAAACCTTAATTCAGCAGTTGCTATTATTCCCGAGTGGGAAAACCAGGTTTTGTTGATAAAACATTACCGACCATCTATCGGAAAATGCTTGCTGGAGTTGCCTGCAGGTTGGACGGAGAAAGGTGAGAGCGAAGAAGAAACGGCCTTGAGGGAACTTAAAGAAGAAACTGGTTTTTTAGCTCAGGAGCTTGAATTTATGTTATCTTTTTTTCCATCTCCAGGGTATACCTCAGAAAAACTATCAGTTTTTATCGCCAGAAACTTAAAAAAAGTTGGGGAAACTACCGAGATTGAGGAGTTGGTCTTTATTCCACAAACCCAGATTAGAAACTTAATACAAAATAAATCTATTGTGGATGGAAAAACACTGATTGGCTTAATGTACTACTTAGATTATAAAACATAATTTTCCTGAGAAATGGGTAGTTATAAAATATTAATAGTTGGTGCTGGAGCAATTGGTTGCACAATAGGGGTAAGACTGCAAAAAGCAGGCTATGATGTTTTTTTTGCTTTACGAGATGGTAAAGAACTTCAGAAGATTAAAGTTTCTCTTTTTAAGAGTGATCAGGTAGAAACCATTTTACCAGATAAGTTCATATATAATTCGCAAATTACTAATGAATTTGATCTAATTATTGTTACAGTAAAATCTTATGACACCCCGGTAATTATTGGACTATTAAATCAAGCTGTCCTGCCTACAAGTATGATTTTATCGCTGCAAAATGGCATTGGTAATGAAGAGTACCTGGAAAATTATTTTAGCGAAAAACAGGTTATCGGGGGAACAATAACTACCTCAGTGAGCCAAAAGAATGGCAACCTTTTTTTGGAAGAAACCCGTGGAGGAATTGGAATCGCTACTCTAAATCCTAAGGCCAAGAGAATATTTCAGGAAGCAGGATACCGGGTAGTTGTTTATCAGAATTTTCAAAGATTAAAATGGAGTAAGCTGCTTCTGAATATCTGGGGCAATGGAACTTCAGCTATTCTTGATATAGATGTTTCAGAGGTATTTTCTGATAAGGAGCTCTTCCACATTGAATATTGTATTTTTAAAGAAACTCTATGGGTTATTAAAGCTTTAAAAATACCATTAGTTAATTTACCAGGATACCCGGTTAAGTATATGAATATTCTTCCGTTCTTGGGAGAAAGCCTTGTTCAAAAGATATTTTACCGAAGTTTTTCCCAGGGTAGGGGGAGTAAAAAAACCTCTATCAGGTTGGACTTACTTTCCGGGAAAGGTAAAACTGAATCCCCTTATCTTTTTGGTAAAGTTGCTCAATTTGGGAACCTGTTGGGAGTTTATACACCAGCAAGCAGAGGAATTGATACTATTATTGGTTCTATTGTCAGAAAAGAAGTTGAATGGGACAGGTTTCGTAAGAATAAGGAAAATCTTCTAACCTATTTTAAAGACATCCTTTTTTGAAGTTGATAAAGTTCTTTTATTTCAGAAACTGAAGTAGCATCTTCAGCTTTTTTGTCATCTCTTATAAGCCCTAAAACCCGGGGAAATCTTAAAGCATATCCAGCTTCTGTATCAGTTTTGCCGCAGGTATGAACGGGGCTCCTGGTTATTTCGTCAGCTTGCACCACAACCACCGTTTTTGGTTCAACCCAAACATCTGCTTCAATGTTTGCATCTACTCGAGGATGTTTATGAGTAAGAATCTCTTTATTCATCATTTCTTTGAAATATACCCATTCTTTATCTGTTGGACCGGTTCCGATTTTACCAATAGTTTTAAACTTATCTTCATCCTCATCATAAACTCCCACCAACATGGCGCCAATTCCAAACTTTGTCCTTAAACCCCTCCCTTTATAGTAACCAAGTAAAACGGCATCAATAGTGTCGCCTAATGATGCTTTATAACTTCTTTTAAGTTTAATCCAGTTGAAGTTTCTGGCACCTGCTGTATATGGAGTGTCTAATCTTTTGGCTACCACACCTTCCAGGCCTTGCTCCAATAAAGATAACAGATACTCTTCAATCTTTTCAGGGCGATCTGTGGTTAGTGCCGGTATTACTTCCACAGTTTTACCAGAAGAAATAGTTTTCAATAGAAGAGAGCGTCTTTCCACATAGCTTTTATCAGTTATGTCCTCACCATTAAGATACAAAAGGTCAAAAGCGAATAGTTTTAAAGGAAACCTGCTTGAGATTTCATCAATATTATACTTCCTCTTTCTTTGAGCAGTCATTTGAAATGGATAGAACTCTCCTGAGTCAGGGTTATAAGCTACAGCCTCTCCTTCTAAAATACAGCTATCTGTTTTTACCTGTGCTAATAAACCTTCTACCAGGTCAGGGAACATAGAAGTGTTGTTTTCCATGTTTCTGGAAAACAGTTCAATTTTACCTCCCTGTAGATGAACCTGGCAGCGAAAACCATCAAATTTAGGTTCAATAGAACATAAACCAATTTTATTAACTATTTCTGCCCCACTACTGAGTCTTTCAGCTAAAGCCACGCGGATCGGATTGCCCACCGATACTTTAAAATTCTTAAGACCTTCAGGTCCATGCAAAATAAACATTTTAGCTATCAGGCCTAAGTCAGAAGAAAGGTTAAAAGCTCTTTCAATAGGAGGTCTTAAGTTTTTATTTCCAGTATAGGAAAAAGATAAAGCATCAAGAATAGTGGGGTCTCCTACACCTAACCTTAAACTGCCCAGAACCATTCGGATTATGTACTTAGCTTCCTTACCTCCGTTTTTACTTAATAAACTACTCAGTATTTCAACTTTTTTAGAGACCGCTCCCTCTCCAGAGATTTGAGCCATCTGATATAAAGAATTATATACATCTAAAACTGACATTTGATTTATAAGAGATGAAATATGTTTTTCTGCTACATCCCCTAAATCACCTATTTCTTGGTACCATTCATTAACCTTGGTTTTTGGTACCGATAATAAACTGGAGATAGCATTTATACATAATTTGTCGGATACACCTATTTCTAAAGGTAAAAATGCTGGAGCTAATCTTCCTTGCAAAAGATAAATAGCTTTTTCTATCTCCTCGGGAGTAATAATTTTAAATAATTGGCTGAGTATTTCTACCATCTGGTTTCTTTTAGTTGTTTGTTCCAGCTCATGTAGATAGGTTGAAAACTCTGTGAATAACATATTTATTTAGTATGCCTATCAGCTACATTAGAAGCCCCAAAAGCATCAGGCTTAACTACAGCCAGAAACCCATTACCAATAACCATACCTACAACATCTTTAATGATCTCTTTGGTTTTTACAGAACCACCCACATCCAGGTGAATTTCCAAGCGAACTTCAGAAAGACCATTTTTAGATAATTGATTGGTGACCAGGCAAGCAACTTCCAGACTCATAGTTGCTTCGTAAAGAACCTTCTGTTTTAAGCTAAAAACCTTAGGGATTTCCTTTTTTCGGTAAAAATAAATAGCTCCAGCACCAACTTTATGCACAATTACCGCTGTAACCAGAGTTAAATTTATATCGGTAAAGCTGTCAGTTCCAACAATAAAAACATAATTTCTCTCTTTTTCCTGTTCTATGAATTGCGTAATTTTATCAAATACTTCATCTATCTGGAGTTTCCCATAAGTTGGACTCATGAAATACGGATATTGCTCAGTCATTGTTATCAATAAAAACCAGTAACTGCGTTATAGTTTCCTCATGCAACCCATGTTCCATTAAACAAGCATCTTTTTCTGCTATTTCTGGAGTAACACCCAGGAAAGTTAAAAAGTTTACCAGTAATTTGTGTCTTTCGGATATTTTTTTCCCCAGGTCGTTTCCCTTACTGGTCAACTTTATAGAACCATAATAAGGCTGGGTAACTAAATTCTCCTCTTTTAATTTTCCTATCATTTGGGTTACAGCTGATTTACTGACTAAAAGCGAATCTGATAACCTGGAAACTGTTACCTGTCCTTCCTGGGATAATTGGAATATTGCTTCCAGATAATCTTCTGCTGCTTTATCTTTTCTCACTTTAGAAAACTAATAGTTGGGGGCTGATGAGGTTTTATCAAAAATCTCCATTTCTTGGGTGATAACTTTTGCCAAACGTTTAATCCCTTCAATGATAAGAGGTTCACCTATTTGAGAGAAGGACAGCCTTATGGTGTTTTTTCCTCTTCCTTGCACGTGAAAAGCTGAACCAATTACATAAGCAACTTTAGCTTCAATTGCTTTCCAGAACATTTCATCTGCATTAATATACTCTGGAAGGGTTAGCCAGACGAAATAACCTCCGCTTGGCCGGGTAAATTTAACTTCCGGGGGAAAATATTCTTCAATGGCTTGTATCATGGTGTTCCGTTTACGAGCATACCTGGTTGCCATATACTCAATGTGAGGTTTTAAATAACCCCTACGACAGTACTCATAGGTAGCATACTGACCAAGAGAGGTTGTACAAAGGTCGGAGGATTGTTTGGCAATTACCACTTTTCTTACTAAGGATTTATTTCCCATAAACCAACCCAGCCTTAAACCAGGAAATAATATTTTGGAGAAGGTTCTTAAATAAACCACTCTTCCTTCGGCGTCCATACTCTTTATAGGAACTATTTTATTTCCCTCATAGATTAAATCACCATAAGGATTATCTTCAACCACTAACATATTGTATTTTGAGGCAATTTCTAGGACCTTAGCTCTTCTTTCTAAGCTAAGGGTAACTCCAGCTGGGTTTTGAAAATTAGGTATCACATAAATTAATTTTGGCTTGATGTTTTTCTTCCAGAGGTTTTGGCAAATATTTTCTAATTCTTCCAGAATTATCCCTGATTCATCCATCGGAACAGATACAGGGTTTACCTGAAAGCCATAAAAAGCGGTTAATGCACCTATATAAGATGGCTCTTCAACTATAATAGTGTCACCGGGGTCCAGAAGAACTTTACAGAGTAAATCAAAGCCCTGCTGAGATCCAATGGTGATAATAATCTCGTCCAGTTCTAATTTTACTTTTTCTTCTTCTTCCTCAAATTTTACTAACCATTCTCTTAATTCTTTAACTCCTTCAGTGCTCCCATATTGCAGAGCTTTGTCCGTTAAAGAGGATAAAACATAATCCATGGCTTCAGTGAAATGCTCTTTGGGAAAATATTGAGGATCAGGATAACCTCCTCCGAAAGAGATAATTGATGGATCAGAACTGTATTTCAGAATCTCCCGAATAGCAGATGGTTTATAACCTTCTAAAGCTCTTTTGGAGAAAAAATCGTCTAAACCTAACATAAAGCCTCCCTATAAAATTATAAATTTCTCATTACTGGTTTTATCAGTATGAGAGATTTCAGTAAACTGTAAATTGCCTTAAGCTAATACCCATACTTCAATATTATTATATATCTAATTGCGGTATTTTTGTTTATAAATTTCCAGGAGTTATTTATTCTTCCCTTTAATATGAAGTATTTGTCTCGCTTCATCAGGAGTTGCTATCTCACGGCCCAAAGACTTACTAAAATTAGCTACTCTTTCAACGAGTTCAGCATTAGAGGTGGCTTTTAAACCTTTTTTCAAAAAAAGGTTATCTTCAAAGCCAACTCTTACATTGCCTCCCATCATAATTGACAGGATAGCTAAGGGGTATTCCCACCTTCCAATACCAGCCACAGTCCAGGTACACCCTAAAGGTAGTTGTTCAGAAAGGAAAACCAGGTTTTTAAAGTTTGCCGGCATCCCGCCTGGTACCCCTAAAACAAAATCAAAATGCAAGGGCAGGGAAAGAATGTTTTGGTCTACTAATTGAAGAGCATTTTGAATAAACCCGGTTTCAAAAACTTCAATTTCAGGAGTTATTCCCTTCTCTGACATATAGGTAGCTAACTTCTTAATAAAAGACGGTGAGTTATAAAATACCCCTTCTCCAAAATTAACTGTCCCTGTGGTTAAAGTCGCCATTTCAGGGTTCAAAGTAAGAGGTTCCATTCTTTCTTCTTCAGTCATACCAACAGCTCCGCCCGTAGAAACCTGAATAATTATATCGGGAACTTTTTCTTTGATTTTTTGGATAACCTCATTAAACCTCTCAGCTTTTTGGGTTGGTTGACCATTTTCATCTCTTACATGCAAGTGGCAAATAGAAGCCCCTACCTCACGAGATTTATGTACTTCCAAAGCTATCTCTTCGGGAGTTATAGGCAAGTAAGGGTGGTCTTCTTTACTAATTTCTGCTCCAACCGGAGCAACTGTAATAATTAATTTATCCATTTCATCGCTCCATTTATGATTATTTGCTTTTTTCTAATAATCTTCTGGCGATAAAAGATGCAACTTCAGAAGGTAAGCTGTGAGCTCCAAACCCACCATCATAACCAAGTTCTAAAGCTAATTCCTTGCTTAAATAAGGACCTCCACAGATGGTAATAATATGGTCACGCAAGCCCGCTCCCTCTATCAGCTCCACTAATTGGGTCAAGTTATGAATGTGGATATTCTTCTGGGTGACTACTTGAGAGACCAGGACAACATCGGCCTGTTTATCCATAATCTTCTCTAAAAGCAATTCCGGAAGAATCTGGGATCCCAGATTATGGACTTGAAAAACTGGATACCTTTCTAAGCCAACATCACCAGCATATCCTTTAGCGCTTAAAATAGCGTCTAATCCTACAGTATGGGCATCCGAACCTATGGTAGCTCCCACAATAACAATTTTCCTATTAAATTTTTCCTCTATTAATCTATTTATGTCCCAATAATCAATTATAGGTTCTTTTACTTTAGATGTTTTTATAGAGTCAATATCAATTTCATGAGAAAGGTTTCCGTAAATAATAAAAAAAGAAAACCCCTCCCCTAACTCCTGAGTGAAAGTAATTTTGGGGTTAGCTATTCCCATTTTAAGGGCTAATTCCAGGGATACTTTTTTGCTTGTTTCATTGAGAGGATGTGGTAGTGAAAAGGAAATTTGAATAGCTCCATCATTTAGGGTGTCTCCATAGGGTTTAAGAAACATCATCTCTAAGCCTCCGTTTCATCAGTCGCATTATCAGGTAAAAGAGAAAGAAAGGGGTTATAGTAGGAACTGCCTTTAACAAAAACCCCAGCAAAACCTCTGCCCATATTCTCAGGTCTTTTAATAGAAGCAAAAGTTCCTTCTGCCAAAGCATTAAATAGTCCCTTCTGGTTGATGACTTTTAAAAGATTAACCGCCTTATTTAATACTTCAATAGCTCTTTTCCGCATGAGAGATGATTCCTTTAAAGTAAATTCATTTGATAGGTTACCGGCAGCGTTTTTAAAATATAAAGCATTTTCAATGCTTAAAAATCTATCCTGAATAAAAGGCGTATGTAAAGCCTCGGTAGGCATACCTAACAAAAGTATTTCCTGATTAGTTAATACGCCTATTAAATTGAAAGCAGCATTTAAAACCATACCACGAAAGATATTACCGGTCATATAGCGGGTCGGAGGCATATATTTAATTGGTGATTGGGGAAATAAATCTCTAACTAACCAGGCTTGAGCTAATTCATGTAAAAAAGAGTCACTTTCCGAGGGGTCCATTTCAAAAGCATGTCCGAGTCCAATTAAGCCTGGTTTTAAACCTGATTTAAGGGCAAGATAATAGTTTATAATCTGAGAAGCTGTTACGGTATGTGCCATTTCTTTAGCATCCACCGTTTTAATTAAATTATCCTCACCGGTCACAATTATGATGTCTCCAAAAGATAATATACGCCTGCTAAATTCTTGGTCAGTAAGCGTTCTTAAGCTATTTATATCCCGGAAAAGTATGCCATATACTGCGTCGTTAACCATTATGTCTAATCCTTCTATTAAACCGAGAGTGGCAATTTCAGGCATAGCCAGACCTGAGCAATAGTTAACCAACCTGATATACCTACCAGTTTTTTGGGAAACTTCATCTAAAGCCTCTCGCATAACCGCAAAATTCTCCTGAGTCGCCGCTGTTCCACCGAAGCCCTCTGTAGTAATCCCCTGAGGAATATAATCCAGTAAACTTTGGGCAGTAGTTCTAATTACTGCGATAATGTCTGCTCCTAACAAAGCAGCAGATTTTGCTTGTTTTACATCCTCATAGATATTTCCGGTGGCTACTATTACGTATAAATAAGGTTTTGTTCCTGAAGAAAGGGTGTTAATAAAATTTAACCTTTCTTTCTTTTTATTACTAAGGTTTTGATAAGCTTTATTAGCAAGTTCATCGCATAGCTTTTTTATCTCCTTAGAACCATTAACCTCTATTAGGTCATTAAGATGTATTCTATTTTCAGAGACCATTTCTACTGCCTGTTGAGGATTCATGGAGGTATGCTTGCATACCTGAGCTAAAATCATTAAGACTCCATTCTGAATTAGGTTAGCTGAAAGACATTTTTCTGTGAAAATATTAACCCAGGGGGTGCCTTCCTGGTTAGCTCCTCTGATCCCCAGCATCCTTAAAGAGGCTCTCTCAATTGAAAGCGTAGATAAGTCTTTAATTTTGTTATGAACAGCAGAAGCGATTGATTTTCCCAGATATCTGGCTTCGTTAATTGAGTCTCGGGGTAGGTTCAAGATACCGGAATCAACAGGTGAATTAAACATTTTTATCCTTAGGCTTTTTCCTTCTTGCCATTCTTTTATTTCCTTCAGGAAGCAGTGAAGGAATATTCCCATCCATAATAGCAGCAACACCTTCTTTAAGGTGACCGTTAGCTTCTTCCTGGCAATAACTTATTCTGTTCCGTGGTTCAGGGTAAGAAAAAATTCCACCTTCATAATTCCTTAAAATTACTCTATCATCCGTGAAAGCAAGTACATATTGGGGTGAAACCGGAATCTTACCTCCACCTCCAGGAGCATCTATTATATAGTTAGGTACAGCAAAACCAGAGGTATGGCCTCTAAGGTGCTCAATAATTTTAATTCCTACACCAACAGAAGTCCTGAAATGTTCTATGCCCTGTGATAAATCACACTGGTATAAATAATAGGGCCTTACCCTTATTTTAACTAATTCATGTACCAGTTTTTCGTGTAGGTAAGGGCAGTCGTTGATACCTTTTAAAAGAACACCCTGGTTTCCTAAAGGAATACCAGCTTTTAAAAGAAGGTCTATACCTTTTTTCATACGAGGAGTAATCTCTTTGGGGTGGTTTACTTGAATATTCATCCATAAGGGGTGGTATTTTTCTAACATATTTACCAGTTTAGTGGTAATTCTTTGTGGTAAAACCACAGGTATTCGTGAACCAATTCTTATAATCTCTACGTGTTTTATATTTCTAAGCTCAGCCAGGATGTATTCAAGAAAAGTGTCATCAACTAACAGGGGGTCACCACCCGATAGAAGCACATCCCTGATGACAGTATTGTTTCTAAGGTAGTTTAATGCCTGGTCAATCACATTTTTATTAGAGGGTTTATCAACTTTACCCACCAGTCTTCTTCGGGTACAATGTCGGCAATACATACCGCAAACATCGGTTATAAGTAGTAAAACTCTATCTGGGTATCGGTGAGTGATGCCCTTAACCGGTGAATCCAGGTCTTCGGCTAAGGGATCAGATAGGTCAGCTCCAGAAAACATAGTTTCTTCTATGGTAGGGACTGCTTGTTTTCTTATGGGGCACTCTGGGTCATCAGCATCCATTAAAGAAACCCAATAAGGGGTAATGGCCATACGAAACAGTTTAAGGGTTTCCTTTATGCCATCCTTTTCCCTATTAGTCAGGTTGATTACTTTCTCCAGTTCTTCAAGAGAGGTTATTCGGTTTTTGATTTGCCATTTCCAATCTTCCCATTCTTCTTGAGTTACCTCTCTATAAATATCTATATCTTTATAATTTCGCATTTCTTATAGCTCCTTTACTCAAATATTTCTGAAAGTATTTTCCTTAACACCGGTTCTTTTCTAACAAGGTCCAGTGTGTATTCTGCGTGATTATAACCATATCCATTGCCTATTACCATGGTAACATCTTTGCTGATACCTTCAGCTCCCAGGGCTGCAGCCGTGAAACTGGTGGCCATACTGAAGAAATAAATAATACCTCCATCCCTGGCACAGATTATACTTGACATTTCCGTAAAAGGTACATTTACAACATTAATAACCAGGTCAGCCATACTTCCTCTGGTAAGCTCTTTCACTTTTTCATAGGTAGCCAGCGCCTTAGTAGCATCTTGGGTCCAAATATGGTCAGCATATCCAAGTCTTTCCACTCTTTTAGCGCTAACCGGAGAACCGCAAAGAGCCAAAATTTTCCCATTAGGTCCAATTTTTCTTCTGGATTCAGCAATTGAAAGAAGACCAGATTTACCACCTCCACCTATTACTACCACAGTATCACCTGGTTTTACCAGTCTGCCTATCTGAATTGGAGCTCCAGCAACATCTAAAATTGCCAGGGCTAATATTTCAGAAAAGTCAGTTGGAATACTGGCTAAATTGCCGCTTTCAAAGATAACAGCCTTGCCCTCAACTTCAACCTGCGCTTTGTCTAAGTGAACATTACCGATACTTTCCAGAAATAAAGGTGTAAGAGTAAGAGATACTAAAGTAGCAACTTTGGAGCCTAATTGTATGGGGAATTTATTTCTTGTATCTTCACCAATTTCCATAACTTCTCCCAGAAGCATCCCCCCTGAATTAGTCACAGGATTATGCATTTTACCTCTCTGGTTTACGATATCAGTTATCTGTTTTTTTATTAATTCCACATCTCCCTGTGCCTGGCTTTTAAGTTGGGTGAAAGATGCCGAATCAATATTTAACCTTTCTACTTTTATCAGAATTTCATTTGAAAATAACTCTGTAAAATCATTGTTCAGCTTAAAAGCAGCCTGGGGAAGAACGCCCTGGGGTTCCATAACCCGATGCACACCAAATGGATTAGCCTTGCTCATTATTTTTTACCTCCGAATAGTAATGCAACTTAAATTTCCTAAATTATTGATTGCTTCGGAAACCTTATTAAGAAGAAGTAAACGGTTAGTTTTGATTTTTTCATCTTCAGTAATTACCAGTACCTTATCAAAAAATTGATTGACTTTATCCCCAAGCAAAGAAAATAATTCCAGCCATTCTTCTAAAGGTGTAAGGGGGAGTTTATTACTGATTAGTTGTAAAGCTTCATATAGGGAAAACTCCTCTTCTTCTATCAAATGGTTTTTCATGATGGGGGTAGTTAGATTAAGGTTTTGATTTTTGAGTATATTCTGGACCCTTTTATAAACCAAGACCAGGTCAATAAAAGAATCTTTTTCATAAACATTTTCTAAGAATTTAAGTTTCTTGAGTGACAACTGTAAGTTTTTCGGAAAGCCATTGCTTAATACCGCTTGTACTACATCGTACTTATAACCTTCTTCTAACCAGAGAGCTTCTAATCTTTGCTGTAAAAATGTAATTATTTCACTTAAAATTAAACTCGGAACATTAACTCCCTGGGTACGGTAGCTTTCCATAAAACTGTTAATAAAAAGAACAATCTCAACTTGCTGGTCAATGCTTATAAGATTCCTTATTAAACCAATGGCTAATCGGCGTAAACCGAAGGGGTCTTCAGAACCGGAGGGCTTATGTCCTGTGCAAAATATTCCTGTTAAAGAGTCAATTCTATCCAATATAGAGCACCATTTACCCATAATTGTTTCTGGTAGGTTGTCAAATCCGCTTTTGGGGAGGTAATGTTCTAATAATGCTTGAGCAACTTGTTCGCTTTCTTTTTGTTCAAGGGCGTAAACTTTGCTCATAACACCTTCTAACTCAGGAAGCTCTTTTATTACTTGAGAAGATTGCTCAAACTTTAGCAGGGATAATGTTTTTTGAAATATAATTGGGTTCACTCCTTCAATAAGGCGAGAACAGGTTATAGCGGTACTGACCAATCTATTATTTTTATCAGCTAAAGAACCCAGTCCCTGGAAAAAGGCTATGTTTTTGAGATTATTTTTCCAGGAATCCAGGGGCACTTTTAGGTCTTCCTGGAAGAAAAAATAAGCATCCCTTAATCTGGCATTAGCCACCTGCTCATATCCGGAAATTATCTCGTTAGAGGCTTCAGGTGAGGGATTGTTGGATATTACAACAAAAATTGGCAATAAATTATTCTTCTTATCGTAAAAGGGAAAGGCCCTGATATGATGTTTTATGGTTGCTATAACCAATGGTTGGGGTAAGGTTAAAAACTGTTCAGGTATTTTGCCAATTAAGAGTTCAGGATACTCAACCAGGTTGGTAACTTCGTCCAACAGTTCCGTATCTTTCTGCCAGTTGATGGAAAATTTCTGGGCGACTGAATTCAAACCCGATTCAATTAATTGCTTTCGTTCTTCTTGATTTACTATTACAAATTCTTCTCGTAAAAGATGGTGATAATTTAATGGATTATTAATGGTGATTGATTTACCAAAAAATCTATGTCCGTATGATCTGTTTTGTGAAGTCAGGTTACCAATTTCCAGGGGAATGATTTTATCGTCCAGAAGTGCAACAATCCATCTTATTGGGCGGCTAAAGAATATATTCTGATAATCCCATTGCATAGCTTTATCGGTTTTCAGAGAAAATATTATATCTGCTAACTGTTCTTTCATAATATCTAAAGAACTCTGAGGCTCTGCTGGCAAGGTAAGAAAAACGTATTCTCGGTCCGAAACGTTTTTAATACATATATTTTCCAGGGTAGCTTTATTATTTTTAATAAAACCTAATAATGCTGAGGTTGGATTTCCCAGGTGGTCATAAGCTACTTTTTTTGGGGGACCTTTTATTTCGGTTATTTGGGAGGGAGAGCAGGAGGAAATATTTTGAATATGAACCGATAATCTACGAGGAGCCCCCCAACTATCCAATGTTTGATAGTCAAGCGAGTACTTATTAAGTAGTATCTCAAAATTGGATTTTAAACTGACCAGGCTTTTTTTGATAAAAGATGAAGGTAGTTCTTCGCAACCAATTTCCAAAAGAAAATTCATCTTAAATCCTTTTTTGTTAAGGGAAACCCCATACTTTTTCTTTTTTCCATATATTTAACTGCACAGGCTCGAGCCAGGAATCGGACTCTTAATATATAATTTTGCCTGTCTGTGGGACTTAAAGCTCTTCTGGAATCCAGGAGGTTAAAAAGATGTGAATTTTTTAACACATAATCATAAGCGGGTAAAACCAAGTCTTTGTCCAGCGCTACTCTGGCTTCTTCTTCATACTCATTAAACCATTTGATCAGTTTATCTACAGTGGCGTATTCAAAAGCGTAGTAACATTGCTCTACCTCGTATTGGTGGCGAACATCTCCGTAAGTTAATTTGTTATTCCAGGGGATATCATATACATTTGATTTTTTACACAGGTTCATACTTATTCTTTCCAACCCATAGGTAAGTTCTAAGGAGACGGGGAACAGATCTATTCCCCCAGCTTGTTGAAAATAGGTAAATTGAGTGATTTCCTGACCATCAAGCCAAACCTCCCAGCCAACACCCCATGCTCCCAGGGTTGGAGACTCCCAGTTATCTTCTACGAATCTAATATCGTGCCCTCTTCCAGATATACTAAGGGTTTCCAGGCTTTTCAAATATACACCCTGAGGGTCTGAGGGAGGTGGTTTGATTATAACCTGATATTGATGATGTTGATAAAGTCTATTGGGGTTTTCACCATACCGGCCATCAGCCGGCCTCCTGCTGGGTTGAACATAAGCTACTTTCCAGGGCTCAGGTCCAAGCACTCTGAGAAATGTGGAAGGAGACATGGTACCTGCACCTACTTCTATATCGTAGGGGTGTTCAATCAGGCAACCTTCATTTGCCCAAAACTTGTTAAGTTTCATAATTACTTCTTGAAAATTCATCTTTTTATCTGCTCCATTACTTTGGTAGAGTATAACATGTTTTCAAAAACATTTTCATAATAATTAATTACGGCGTTAAAGAGGTTTTTATTAATACAAAATGAATCGTTAATATCGTTTAGATCTATGCTATTTAGCATGTCAAGCATAGCAAAATCATTGATACTCAAAAGGGCCAACCCTGAAGAAGGATAACAGTTACTGCATACATAACCACCATCCGAATAACTCAAATAACCATGCGTTCTGCGGGAACTACATCTCTGACATTTATTATAAACTGGATAATATCCGCTAATGCCAACCACTTTTACCAAAAAAGACAGGCATATTGTTTCAGCTGGACGAAGCTCATCTAACAACTTCAGGCTTTTGGTTAAGAGCTCATATAATTGCAGGTTTTTCTCTCCTGGAAGCACTGCCTTATATACCGACTCCAGGATTAAAGATGCTTTACACCAGAGTCCTAAATCTTTATAGATATTTGCTGGTATCCAGCTCAACTCGCAATCAATAAGTGTAAAACCCCTTCTATGGTAAACCAGGCTCTGGATAATTGATCCTCTTTCTAATCTACTCCCCCATTTTTTCCCCTTGGCATTAGCGGTTATCAAACCAAATTCTCTGGTAAATAGAGAGATAATTTTGTCTTTTTCTTTTAATTGCTCATCTTTAAGGACTATCGCTTCAATTTTATTTATTCGCATAGTTAATTCTTGTTATATACTCGTCAACAATTTTATGAGAAGAACTTGACCCTATCCTGTGAATGCCTGCTTTGATATAACTTAGAGCATCATCCAGGCTTCGTATTCCACCGGAAGCTTTAACTTTTAGGTGAGGAGAGGAAATAGTTAGAAGGAAATTAATATCATCAATAGTAGCTCCACCAGGACCAAAACCAGTAGATGTTTTAACAAAATCCGCCCCTTCTTCTATTAATAGGTTAACTATTTCTCTCATCTCCTCTCTGTTTAAATAGCAGGTTTCAATTATCACCTTAAGTATATGCCCGATTGACACATTTCTAATATTTTTAATTTCATTTTTTAAGTAAGAATAATTTTTATCCTTGAAAAAACCAATATTAATAACCATATCAATTTCATCACATCCAGCTTTTATCAAAGCTTCTGTTTCACCCACTTTAGTTTCTAATAAATTAGCTCCTAAAGGAAAGCCAACTACCGAGCATATTTTAACCTGGGAACTTTTAAGGATGCTTGATACCATGGGAACATAGCAGGGATGCACACATAAGGAGTAAAAGTTATAGTTAATACCTTGTTGACAGAGTATTTCAATATCTTCCTTAGAAGCATCAGGTTTAAGAAGAGTATGGTCAAAGAATAAAGATAATTCTTTAGGGGTCATCATTAGCTTCTTACCGTATTTACAATCTTTATAAACTCTTCAGGTTTAAGGCTTGCCCCTCCAACGAGACATCCACTGACAACATCAAGGGATAGTATTGCTGGGGTATTTTTACTGTCAACGCTTCCGCCATAAACTATTTTAATGTTTCTACCATCAATCCAGGACTGTTTGAGAAACTGGGATAAAATAAAACTATGTGATTCTTTGATTTCTTCAATGGTAGCATTTACCCCGGTACCAATTGCCCATACCGGTTCATAAGCAACTACTATTTCTTTATTTATAAAGTTTTGGCAGGTCTTTATAATTGGTTTTATCTGGTTTGTTAGCACAGAAAAAGTTTTTCCAGATGCTCTTTCTTCCTGGGTTTCTCCCACGCATACAATAGGGATAATATTTTCAGAAAAAGCTTTGTGTAATTTATTAGCGATAATTGGCGAACTTTCCTTAAAATATTTTCGTCTTTCTGAATGTCCTATTAATACATAGGTACTACCGGTATCTTTTATCATTAAGGCAGATATCTCGCCGGTGAATGCTCCCTGGTTTTCAAAGTAAATATTTTGTGCTCCCCATTTTATATCGGTGCCTTCTAATATCACTTTTATGGAAAATAGTAGGGTAGAAGGAGGAAGAAATACCACATCGTTTATAGGTTTTGTTTGTTTAAATAAAGGTAGAAAAATATTAAAATAGCTGATTAAATCAGCATAAACCATGTTCATTTTCCAGTTAGCAATAAATAATAGATTATTTGCCATTATTTTATCTTTTTAACTTAAAAGCCATAGGAAATAATTCTTGTAGAGAATAAATATTGATATGGTCTCCTGAGTCAAGGATGACCATTAAGTCGGGATTAAACTCATTCATAACCTGCCGGCAAGCTCCGCAGGGGTAAGGGATCTCCTCTCCCTGGGCAGATATGGCAATTGCTTCCAGGTCCTGGTTACCTTGGGACAGGGCGTTGAATATGGCAATTCTTTCTGCACATACTGTTAATCCAAAAGAAGAGTTTTCAACATTAACTCCAGTATATATTTCTCCATTTCTGGTAAGCAGAGCTGCCCCAACTTGATAACGGGAATAGGGAGCATAAGCATTTAGTTTAGTTTTTCTAGCTTCTTCAACCAGGTGGGAATATTTATCATTGATTTTCATTTTTGGAAAATATCTCCTTAACTAATTCTAATAATTTTACCCTTGATTGTATTGGGACCTTGATATATAACCCATCGTTCTTTACCATAACCTGAACCTTACATGAAAGCTTTGATTTAAGGAAGTTTTCCAGGAATACATCTCTATTATTATCGCGGTTATTCCGGGTTTTATTGTTATTTCTTAACTCTAATAATTTCAGGTAATTTTCAGTTTCCCGGATACTAATACCTTTTTCGGCTATCTTTTTAGCCAGGTTTAAGCAAAGAGGTTCCTGGAGTGAAACTAAAATCTTAGCATGACCAAAAGAGATTGCTCCCTTTTGTATTAAAGATTTAACCTCTTCAGGCAGGTTTAGCAGCCTTATAAGGTTGGCGATCTGAGAGCGACTAATTCCTAATTTATTAGAAGCTTCTTCCTGAGTTATCTTTTTTATATCCAGTACATTTTTTAAAGCTTCAGCGATTTCTATAGGGGTCAACTCTTCACGATGGATATTTTCAGTTAAAGACATTTCCATAACAGCATCATCAGGAATCTCTCTAACGATTGCTTTTATAGAATTATAGCCTGCTTCTCTGGCCGCTTTTAATCTTCTTTCACCCGCAATCAGTTCGTAAGTTTTTCCCAGGGGTCTTACTACAATGGGTTGGATTAAACCGGTTGATTGAATTGATTGAACCAGCAATTCAAGGGTTTCCGGTTGAATACTTTTTCGGGGTTGCCAGGGTGAAGGACTAATATCGTCTATAGGAATCTCAGATAATTCTTCTACCTCTCCAGTTGGAACTAGAAGAACTATGCCTTTACCTAACTTTTTATTCAAGGCTTATCACCTCCCGGGCTAACTCCTGATAAGCTATAGCACCTTTTGATTCGGGGGCATAATAAGCTATTGGCTTACCGAAACTTGGAGCCTCACTTAATCTTACGCTTCTGGGTATAATGCTGTTAAAAACCCTACCGGGGAAATACGATTTAACCTCTTCAGCAACCTGCTGTGATAAAGAGGTTCTACGATCATACATCGTTAAAAGAACACGCCATATTTCTATCGCCGGATTAAGGTATTTTTTTATGCGTTTAACAGTGTTTAGAAGCTGACTAACCCCTTCAAGAGCATAGTACTCGCACTGAATGGGAACTAGGATTCTGTCACCCGCTACTATGGAGTTGATAGCCAACAAGCTAAGAGAAGGGGGACAATCGATAAAAATGAAGTCAAAACTATCTGCTTCATCTTTGAGAGATTCCCTCAACCTTGTTTCCCTGGAAATAACTGAAACTAACTCAAGTTCAGCTGACACCAGGTCAATATGCGAAGGAACAATTTGCAGATTATCAATATCAGTGTTAATAAGGGTGTCTTTTAGAGGAGTTTCGTTAACAATTAAGTCGTAAGTGCTTTTCGTCATCTTATGCTTGTCTATACCAAAACCACTGGTTGCGTTTGCCTGAGGGTCAGCATCTATAACTAACACTCTTTTTCCTTCTCGTGCCAGGTAAGTGCTTAAATTTACAACTGTAGTAGTTTTACCGACACCACCTTTTTGATTAGCTACCGATATAATCACCAATATTTCTCCTTATTAATGGGTATTCTTTTGGTTTCCTCAAGGAAGCAAATTTATACGAAACCTTATTTATTATAGCAAAATATTTTATTTTCTAAATTATTTTATGGTATAATGCCTCAAGGTTTTACATTTCAGGGAAGACCGGTAGGAAGCCGGCGCTGTCCCGCAACTGTAACTGGAGAGTACGAGAGAAGAAAACCACTGGAATATTTTTCTGGGAAGGTTCTCTCAAACTGTGACCCAGAAGCCAGGAGACCTGAGGTGAAACTCCATATCTTAACCTTCTCGAGGCAGGAAGGAAAGGTTTCTTTGTTATCAAAGAAAATTTCTCTCCACTCCCGAAGCAAGGAATAAATATTTGTTTAAGGAGGAAGAAAGATGTTTAAAAGGTTTTTAAGGGTTATTTCAGCAGGTCTGGTTCTACTCACATTTATTTCAGTTTCTCTAGCTTATGCCAATACTCAAAGGTCAGTGGTCATCATTGATGACATAGGTAGAAAGGTCAGAGTAAATCTGCCAGTCCAAAGGATAGTTTCTATTGCTCCATCAGCTACAGAGATTGTTTTTGCCCTGGGAGCCCAGAATCTTCTGGTGGGAAGAACTGATTTCTGTAATTATCCCAAAGGGGTAAGCAAAATCCCTTCTATTGGAGGGGCTGTCAATCCCAGTCCTGAGAGAATCATTGCTTCACGCCCTCAGTTGATCCTGACAACCCGTATGTTTTCCAAGGCTATGGCTGAGCCTTTGATGAGAGCCTATCCTCTGGTGGTTCTGGAGCCTCAGAATGTGGAAGGTGTCTTGAAAAACATTCTGAATGTAGGTAAGGCCATAGATAGAGTTAAGGAATCTCGTGAACTGGTGGCTTCCCTGAATGCTTTTAGAAGGCCCATAAGAAGCTATTTTAAAGATGCAAAGAATAAACCGACGGTCCTGGTGCTGGTCTGGCACGACCCCCTGATAACTGTTGGTCCGGGTTCTTTTATTGCATCAGTGGTGGAAGAGGGTGGAGGTTTAAATTACATCAGAAAGGATATAGGGGCTTACCCCATTGTTTCTCCTGAAGCATTGCTTCATGAAGAGCCGGATATTATCCTGTATCCTACAAAGTCTATGGGCATAGACCCTTCTTTTCTACGAGAATCTCCCTTCAAACACCTAAAGGCAGTTAAAGAGGGAAGAGTTTTTCCTTTTGATGATGACCTTCTTTTCAGGCCTGGACCAAGGGTAATTCAAGGAATGCTTGAAGTTAGTAAAGCAATAGATCCCGTACTTAAGAAAAGTAGAATATTTTCGCTATCTACCTTAGAAGGCAAGCTTTATCAGGATAATTTATTAGTTCTACCCAGGGTATCATTGAAGAATCTGCGCGGAAGATTTCATGTAACCAGAGAGGCTATAGAAGTCCTTTTGAATGGTTATTTGAAAGAGTTAAAGATTATTGGTAGTTCTACTCAAATTACCTTTAAAGATGGGAGATTTTTAACCGTTTCAATGGTAGAAGGACTTTTGCCTTTGAGGAGAATATTAGAGTTTATGGATTTCAAGCTCTTCTGGGACAATGAATTTAAAGAGGTGCACATATTTTCAAAACCATAAGGCAGGTAAAATCAAAATTTCTTCTTCTGGCAAGCTTTAGCTTACTGGCATTAGTAAGTCTTGGAAGTTCTCTTCTATTGGGAGCGGTGCACATACCGCTCCCAGCTCTACTTTCATTTTTCTCGGGAAGTGGAACTGATTCTTACTTACCTCTCCTCTTAAATTTAAGGTTAGCACGTGTCCTCACAGCCTTCTTAGTAGGGGGGATTTTGTCTTTTTCAGGAGTTCTTTATCAAACAGTATTTCGAAATCCGTTAGTTGATGCTTATGTTTTAGGTGTTGCTTCAGGCGCCACTTTGGGAGGCATCCTTTTCCTAAGACTTGGTTACCTTTATCCATGGCCTGGGGCCTTTTTGGGCGCACTTTTAGCTACTTTCCTGACACTGTATTTAGGCAAACATAATGGTGGGGTGTCTCTGATCAAGACTCTCTTGGGTGGGATTGTTGTTGGTTCCTTTATGGCTGCAACTACTACTTTTCTCCTCATTACTTGGAAGGGACCATTCCATGGTGGGTTTTTCTGGGCACTGGGGAGTTTTTCCAATTCTAGTTTAAGGGACGCATTGGGGCTAGTTATTGCTGGCAGTATTTACCTTTTTCTCTTTCTCCTTCTTCACCGCAGCCTTGATGTTCTTCTACTGGGAGAAGAGGAAGCCTTGAGTCTCGGTCTTAAAGTTGGTAAATTCAGACTTTTTCTTCTTATAGCCTCTGCCCTTTCTGTCTCTCTGGTATCTTCTAAGTTTGGAATAATTGGATTTGTAGGTCTAATTGCTCCTCATATGAGCAGACTTATCTCAGGTTCTTTACACAACACCCTTCTTCCTGTTGCCTTTCTCTTGGGTGGAAGTTTACTTGTAGTTTCTGATACTTTCGCCCGTACCGCCTTTGCTCCTGTGGAGATACCGGTAGGAGTAATTACGGTTATGTTGGGGGGGCCTTTCTTCCTTTATCTCTTACGAAGGAGGGTTTAGATAAAAATGCTGGAGTTAGATGAAATCTTCTTTCATTATCGGAATGAAAGATGGGTCTTACAGGACCTTTCTTTGAGGATAAAGGAAGGATATAAGAGGGTGGGGATAGTAGGAGAGAATGGTAGCGGGAAGTCTACCCTATTAAAAATAATAGCGAGGATCCTGCAACCACAGAAAGGAAATCTTTTTTATAAAGGAAAGGATTTAAGAGAGTATTCTTCCAGAGAGTTAGCGAAATTGGTAAGCTTTCTGGGACCAGGCAACCATCTTGAACTGGGGATCACAGTTTTAGAACTGGCTAAACTGGGGAGATATCCTTATCTTTCTTTTATGTCTCCTTTAAGTAGAGAGGACTGGAGAATCATAGACTGGGCTTTAGAGATAACTGATATGGAGAGATTTAAACATAAGTTTTTAATAGAACTTAGTTCTGGAGAAAAGCAGAGAGCTCGTTTAGCACGAGCTCTGGTTCAGGATACCAACCTATTATTGCTGGATGAACCCACCACTTTTTTAGACCCCAGACACTGGGTCAAACTTCTTGAAGTTCTGAAGGATGTTTCTAAGCAAAGATTTATTTTAATTGCTTCCCATGATCTTAGTTTTCTTCGCCTCTTCGCAGAGCATATCTATTGCTTAAAAGAAGGAAGACTTGTCTATGATGGTGAGCCTTATTCTTTTTGGGATTCCTCCTTCTTTATTCAAGCTTTTGGGGTTGAGCCCGAGATGCTCAAGCCAGAATCGTCTATCCTGAACTCTTCACATAAGGGGTAGCAGGAGTAATCGTGGAATTGATAGGCAAAACAATAAACTCCATAATTTCCCTGGACAGAGAGGCCATGGCAAAAGCCAGGGTAAGACAGGATCAGTTCACTAAGCCCAGAGGAAGCTTGGGGAGGCTTGAAGAGTTCAGTAACCAGGGTGACTCAAAGATTATCTCATTGACTCTCATGTCTTGGCGGAGAGTGGACACCGGGTGGTACTACGCCACATAGGGCTCAAACCTTTACTGGACCTGGAGCTGAGGTGTGGGGAAGGGACGGGTGCTGCACTTGGCATCTTTCTGGCTGAAGCTGCAACAAAGGTATTAGATGAGATAAATATTGCCTACGGGATGGATTTTTGAAAACAGAAGAGGTTTCGGAAATATTGAACTCCAGACAGGAGGGCTTAGAGGTGGTACTAACGGGCCGTGGTGTCCCGGAAAGAATAATAGAAATGGCTGATTTAGTTAGTGAAATAAAGAGCATAAAACATCCTTATGATAAGGGTGTGCGAGGAAGAAAGGGGATTGAATATTAAAGTGGAAAGAAAAATAGTCTTCATCACTGGTGGCGCAAGAAGCGGTAAAAGCATTTTTGCGCTTAAAGAAGCATCTAAGATTTCAGGTGAAAAGGCATATATTGCAACCGCAGAGGTTCTTGATGAAGAGATGCAGCAAAGAATAGAAAATCATAGACGCCAGAGGGGTGATGAGTGGATTACCTATGAAGAACCATTGAGGATTGTTGGTTTGCTTGGGAAAATAAAAGGCAAGTACAATGTTATTTTAATTGACTGCCTTACATTGTGGCTATCAAATCTGATGCATTCTAATTTCAATATCGATCTAGAGATTGAAAATCTGATTAATGTACTTAGGGACTTGTCACTCTTCACCTATCACTCATCATTGTTTATCATTTCAAATGAAGTCGGTCTTGGCATCGTGCCAGACAATGAGCTCGCGAGGAGATTTAGAGATATGGCAGGGATTTTAAACCAGAAGATTGCTGAGGTAGCGGATGAAGTATATCTCGAGGTTGTAGGTATACCTTTAAGAATAAAATAAGTGTAATAACTTAATAATAAAAAGGTTTTGATGTTATTGCGAAGAGGTTGGTACAACTGACCAAAAAATCTAAAAAGGACAGGAAAAAGAAGGAGTTTACAAATGGACTTACTGCATAGTGCACTGAAAAAAATTAAAACTATAAATGAAAAATGGTATGTTACAGCCCAAGCACAGCTCGATAATCTTACCAAGCCTCGGGGAAGCCTTGGAAGGCTTGAGGAATTTGCAAAAAGGCTGGTAGCGATTTCAGAGAATCCAGTGCCTGAACTTGATAAAAAAGTTGTCTTTATTTTTGTGGGGGACCATGGTGTCGTAGAAGAAGGGGTTTCAGCTTTTCCCAAAGAAGTTACGAGACAAATGGTATTTAATTTTCTCTGTGGCGGTGCTGGTATAAATGTCATTGCACGGCATGCAGGGGCTGAAATAGTAGTCGTTGATATAGGGGTTGATTATGATTTCGGTAATATAAATGGGCTTGTTTCAAAAAAAGTCGTCATGGGAACAAAGAATATAAGGAAAGGCCCTGCAATGACGAAAGATGAGGCTTTTAAGTGTATAGAGGTTGGGATAGAGTTTGCAAATGAATATACAGAGAAAGGTTATAAAATCTTTGCTGCAGGTGATATGGGTATTGCAAATACAACACCATCATCTGCAATTGCTGCGGTGTTAACAGGTAAACCTGTGTCAGAAGTAACCGGTAAAGGTACGGGTATAGGTGATGAGGTATTGAAAAATAAAATCAGGGCGATTGAAGATGCAATTTCTTTAAATAAACCAAATCCTTCAGATCCATTAGATGTCCTTACTAAAGTTGGAGGGGCTGAGATTGGTGGTATTGCTGGATTAATTATAGGTGCAGCAGCAAATAAGGTTCCTGTTGTTATTGATGGCTTTATATCAACTGCTGGAGCTTTGATAGCTTATTGTCTTAACCCAGAAGTAAAGGATTATATGTTTGCTGCTCATAATTCAATGGAAATAGGACATGAGGTAATGCTCCATAAGATAGGATTAAAACCCATTCTCGACCTTGAACTAAGACTCGGCGAGGGTACAGGCGCCACCCTCGCTATGCTTATAATAGAGGCAGGACTTAAGATTTATAAAGAGATGGCGACTTTTGAAGAGGCGAAAGTATCAAAACAGTGAAACCAATATTACTTGCATTTCAATTTCTTACGATAATACCAGTAAAAGTGAAAGGAGATGTCTCTGAAAGAGAGATTGGAAGAGCATCCGGACTCTTTCCATTAGTAGGTGTTTTCCAAGGGGCACTGCTTGTTACTGTGAATTTCATCCTGCGAAAGGTATTTCCTCAAGAGCTGACAAATGGACTGCTTGTTCTTTTGCTTGTGCTGAGCAACGGAGGTTTCCATCTTGACGGGCTTTCAGATACAATTGATGCCATTGCGGCGAGGTCGGAGGGCAGCACAGAAATTGATAGACAAAATAGACTTGCTATAATGAAGGATAGCACAACTGGCCCTATCGGTGTAGTTGCTTTAATTCTTACACTCCTGCTGAAATTTCTTGCCTTAGATGGTCTGTCTCGCCTTTCCCCTCACACCTTTTACTTTTCACTTTTTCTAATGCCTATACTATCAAAATGGACCATGGTTATATCAATGTTCTATGGTAAAGCGGCGAGAGAGGACGGACTTGGAAGGCTTTTTATAAACGGAACTGGCTTTAAAGAAATTGCTATATCCACTCTGATACTTTTTCTATTATTGATATTACCGCAGACATTTTTATTTAGTTTTATTTCAAATTCTCAGCATGCTTTTTATGCAGTTTTGCTGATAGTAATATATTTTTCCAGCCGTGCATGGGTTGGTCTTTTTGATAGGAAATTTGGTGGTCTTACCGGGGATACACTTGGTGCGATTAGTGAAATTACAGAAATAATTTTTTTATTGATGGTGATAGCATGGTCACGACTCTCTATTTGATGAGACACGGCGAGACTCAGGGTGAGGAGGTAAAGCGATATAAAGGGACAATTGATGTTCCACTTTCTGAAAAGGGTGTGAAACAGATGGAAAGGGTAGCAGAGTACATAAATAGAGTCAGTACTCAAGGGTCAGGGGTTACAAGTTTGAAAACTATATATACCTCTGATTTAAGCAGGGCGATGAAAAGTGCAGAGGTAATTTTAAAGTTACATTCTCTACATTCTCTTAAACTTATCATTGTTTCTGAACTGAGGGAACGTAATTTTGGAATATGGGAGGGCATGACTTATGACGAGATAAAAAAGAAGTATCCAGAAGAATTCAGAGCCTGGGCAGAAAATCCCCTTAAATATGGTCCTATGGGCGGTGAAAGCACTTTAGAAGTAAGGGAAAGGGTTATAAAAGTCCTTGATGAAATTATTGGAGGGCATAACAATGATATTGCCATAGTTGCCCATGGAGGAGTAAACAGGATAATTATCTGTCATCTTCTTGGTATACCACTTGAGAATATCTTCAGGGTCGAACAGGACTATGGATGTTTGAATATCATTGAATTCTGGGATAAGTATCCAGTCATAAAACTTATGAATTACATAGAGAAGTAGTTAATCTTTAAGAGGGCAAGTTCTAAAAATATAAGGTCTACCCCTTAAAGTATTCTCTAAAATCTTAAAGGAGTTGTTATAGTGCTGATAATGAGAGAAAAGATAAATATTGTGAACAGGCTGGTGTATGAGGCTATCCGTTTTAAAGACATGTCCTTGATCCAGAGTCTTATACTTTCGTAGATTGAAATGGGAGTAGTTGTACATGATGTTAATCTTACTTCTGAAATAGCACAAGGGAAGAAAATTTTGCAGCAGGTTGTAACTGTTATTCAACAATATGTGGATCTACCGCTATGTCTAACGGTTCTTTTCACAGGGTATTAAGAAGGAAAGCAGATAATTGGAGAGGAAAAAAGAAAAATAGAGCCTTTTTTGATCGGAAAATCCTTAAACATAAGTCTCCTAACATCTTTATTGATGGTTTTAGGAAGTGTTGTTTTACAATGGGCAATTTATTAGCCTTTGAACATGGAGGAAACATTTATAAGATTAAAAGAAAATATGGTGATGAGGTAATTGATTTCAGTGCCAACATCAATCCAATAGGTCTCCCTTAAAGGTAAAGAAAACCATAAAAGAAAATATTGATAGAGTATTGCATTATCCTGATCCAGAATCCTATGATATAGCTCAGAAGATTGCTCAATATTGGGGAATAGAGAAAGATAGCATCCTTATTGGAAATGGCTCAGTTGAACTCATCTATCTGGTCATACATGCCTTCAAGCCAAAGATAGTTACCATACCCATACCGACCTTTTCAGAATATGAAAGGGCAGCAAGGATCGTAGGGTCAAAGATACAGCATGTAAAACTTAATAGGGATGAAAATTTTACACTTACCCTTTCGGAGGTAAAGGGTGGAGATATCACTTTCATCTGTAATCCAAATAATCCTATAGGGAATCTTATACTTGAAGGTAGTGAGGAACTCTATAAACTACCAGCTAAAATAATAGTTATAGATGAGGCCTTCACGGATTTCTTATCAGATGAGAGGAATCACACATTGATATGGAAAGTGCAGAAAGACGAGAGGATTATTGTATTAAGGACTTTTACAAAGTTTTTTGCCATACCAGGTCTAAGAATTGGCTACCTCGTTGCCCACCCCGAGATAGTTAGGACCCTGAAAAAATATCAGATACCTTGGTCTGTAAACACCCTCACCCAGCTTTCGGCAACCTCTGCCTTAACTGAGAGTAGATATATTGAAAATACCCGTTATTTTATAGAGAAGCAGAGAAGATTCCTTATGGGAGAAATCTTAAAGGTCGATGGACTATTCCCCTACCTTTCGGTAGCAAATTTTATCCTTATCAGGATAGTGGATAAAGGTATAACTTCTCCCTATTTAACAGAAAGGCTAATTCAAAAAGGGATTTTATTAAGGGACTGCTCAAATTTTAGAGGTTTGAATGAAGGCTTTACCCGCATAGCCGTTCGCTGCCATGAAGAAAATATAAAACTAATAGATAGCCTTAAGGAGGTATTATGGAAGATTTAGTTAAGAGATTGAGGGAGGAGTTAGAAATGGCAGTCGAAAGAAACGCTGCCTCCTGTATGCTCTTCTCAGGGGGAGTAGATACAAGCATCTTGGCTTGGTTTCTGGTGCGATTAAATACTAATTTTAGAGCAATAACAGTAAGTTTAGGCTCTTCAGGGGAAGATATCCTTTATGCTTGGCTTTTGGTAAAACACCTAAACCTTAATCATTACCACAGACCTGTAAATATCGACGAGGCCATAGAATCTATTCCCACAGTTGTTAAAATCCTTAAGAGCTTTGACCCTGCTATTCCAAATGACTTAGCAGTTTACTTTGGCTTAAAGACCGTTAAGGAATTAGGTTTGAAAGAGGCAATGACGGGTGATGGGGCTGATGAGCTCTTTGCCGGTTATGATTATATGAACCCCGCCCTTCATCAAAAGAGCGTGATAAGGAATATGGAAGACCTAGATGAGTACATAAAAAGGATTGCTTCATCTATGTCTTTTAGTTCTAATAGATTAGGAGATTTCTTTGGGATTAAGATAAGACAGCCCTATCTTGATAGAGAATTTGTTGATTTTGCTCTTCATATACCAGTAGAGTCTAAGGTCAGGGAGGAAAAGGGGAAAATTTATGGAAAGTGGGTTTTGAGGAAGGCCCTTGAGGATGTTTTGTCAAAAGAGATCGCCTGGCAGAATAAAAGACCCCTTGAGTATGGCTCGGGTATGGATAAATTAAGAGAGATTATTAGCTCAAGGATTTCAGATAAAGAGTTCTGGGAAAAGAAAGATTTCTACAAGATAGATTTTTTAAATAAGGAGCATCTTTATTTTTACGAAATCTATAGAAAAGAGGTCGGTGGAATCCCCCAATCTAAAGAAGGTCAAAAGGAATGTCCAAGTTGTAAAGCTGGCGTAGAAAAAAATACTTTTCACTGTAAAGTTTGCGGATATGTTTTGAGGAAGGAATGAGCCCCGCCCTTTCCAACTGATATTTTGTTTTTTTGCTGAGAATTAAAAAAGACGGTTCAATCTACATAGGTCGCAAGCCATATATATAAAGGACTTGCAAGAGCATAAAGAAGGTAAAAACTATGCATAAAGAAAATGTTACTAATTGAATTGGTATATTTGGTAACATATAAATCAAAGAAAGGTGTGTTTGAGAGAGAAAAGATTGAAACATTATGGCAGTGCCTTAAGAAATTTAAAACTTAGACTTCAAGGTGGTCTTAGAGAAAAATGGGCGGGATAAAAGCATTCTGCTGCTGGAGTGGTGGTAAGGAAAGCAGCCTATCGTTTTATAAGGCCCGAAAGTCAGGAATCAATAGCACTTATCTGTTAAACATGGTCTCAGAAGATGGTGAATATTCCCGCTCTCATGGAATTTACTCAGATCTATTGAGACTGCAAGCAGAGGCAATAGGAATTCCTATTCTTCAAAGAAGAACTACCTGGGAAGACTATGAGGAGGTATTTAAAGAAGCGGTATCCTATTTAAAACAAGAGAGAATTCAGGCGGGCATCTTTGGAGACATCGACCTTCAGGAGCATAGGGATTGGGTAGAGAGGGTATGTAAAGAATCAAATATTAAATCAAAACTGCCATTATGGAAATGGAAAAGAGAGGAGTTACTTGAAGAATTTATTCAGATAGGTTTTAAAGCAGTTGTCGTAGCAACTCAATCTGATTCTTTAAGTAAAGAATGGTTAGGACGCGAGATCGATGAAGAGTTTGTAGCAGACCTTAAAGAAATGAAAGTTGACCTTTGTGGAGAGAGAGGCGAATACCATACCTTTGTTTATGATGGACCGATCTTCAGCAGACCGGTAAGATTTATGCTTGGCAAGAAGATACAAAGGGGCAAAAACCATTTTTTAGAACTTATTCCTAATCGAAAATCATGATAAAGCTTGTATCCTCTGTATCTTTAATTTTAGATAAGTCTTCTTTTCTGGACAAAAGTGCAGACAAAGAAAGGCTCTTAGATACATAGAGCCGAGAGATTAGTATCAATCTCCTCATAGAAATAGATCTTAGTATCCTTTGAGAAATACCCACTCGCCTCAGAGATAATGACTTTTCCATAACATTCACTCCTGGATTTCTAAGAGATAAGGTGAAGGTTATAGCTGTTAATAAAATGTCAATATGTGTAGTTTATTTTTGCTTAAAAGAAGGACAGGTAATCTACAATGGACCTTCGATAAGTTTTTGGGATTCATCTCACTTTGATGATGTTTTTGGAGTTGACCCCCAGAAACTCAAATTAAATTCAACGCCTTTTCAAGGTCATCTATAAATATCGTCAGGATCTTCTAATCCAGCCAACAACCTGATCAAACCTGGTGTTATACCTATTTTGTTTTTAATGTTTTTTCTGGTTACGGAGGGAGAGAAACATAATAAAGGAGAGTCAGAATGAAAAGAAAAGGATTAGTTCAAGTTTATACGGGTGATGGCAAAGGTAAAACAACTGCTGCTATAGGTCTTTCTGTAAGGGCAAAAGGGTGTAAACTAAAGCTCTGCTATGAGTATTTTCATAAAGACCCTGAAAAGTGGGGAAGTGGGGAGCAAAGGGCTTTAGAGAAATTTGGAGTAGATGTTATTGGAACTGCTAAAAAACACCCACGCTTTTTACAGGGAGAAGACCTGGATGAAATCCGCTTTAGGGTTGAACTTCGGCTTAAAAAACCATCATATAATCATGGTTCTTAAATAATCAACTGTCAAAGTCAGGATAAAAACTTAAGTTTTAAAAAATAAATTATAGTGTTATGACCACCAGGAATATGGTTAAGACTACCATAAAAGCTCCCAAGCTCATAATCACTCTATCCATCAACCTTCTTACTGGGTCTTTAGCTTTAAACATTTGAGCTGAGCCACCAATGGCACCTAAGCCTTCTCCACGGGGTGGCTGGAGTGTTACCATAAGGGTAAGAGCTATCCCCACGACAAAATACAGTACATAGATTATGGTTATAAAAATATTATTACCAAGCACTTAATTTATGCCTCCTTAAAAAATCCTTAAAAACAGCTTATATATTATACTAAAAAAATACTCTCTAATCTCTGGTTTTTTATTTTTTCTTTAATACAGAGATACCGGGTAACTCTTTGCCTTCCAGTAATTCCAACGAAGCACCACCACCGGTAGAAAGGAAAGTAAAGTAGGTGTGAGCATTTCCTTTGGCAATAGCCGAGAGGGTATCACCACCTCCAGCTATTTTCACCGCCTGGGAATCTTTAAAAGCTTCCAAAATTCTTCTGGTGCCTTCCCAGAAAGCTTCTAACTCAAAAACCCCCATTGGTCCATTCCAGAAAATAGTAGCTGCTCTAAGAATTTCTTCGGTAAATAGTTTAACCGTCTGAGGACCGATATCCAAACCCATATCTCCGTTTTTCATTTTTCTTGCTTCTATAATTTCACCAGTAGCATCTGGAGCCAGCGAGGATGACACTACCACATCTATCGGCAGTAGTATCTTTTTACTTTCTTTTTGAACCCGATTGATTATCTCTCGGGCGACTTCTAATTTATCTTCTTCCTGAATTGATTTGCCAATGTTCATGCCTAAAGCTTTAAGAAAAGTAAAACACATTCCACCTCCGATGATAAGGACATCCACCCCAGGAAGTAGCTTATCAATAATACCTAACTTATCCAATACTTTAGCCCCTCCGAGAAGTAAAACCATCGGTTTTTTAGGTTGGTCGCCAACAAGAGTGAGGTAATTTACCTCCTGTTCCAGCAAAATTCCAGCGTAACCGGGCAAAATCGTGGGAACTCCATAGGTGGAGGCGTGGGCTCGGTGGGAAGCGGAAAAGGCTTCATTTACATAAATATCACCGAGACGAGATATAGCTTCGGAGAGTATAGGGCTGTTTTCCTCTTCACCTGGATAATATCTGATATTTTCCAGCAGCATAATTTCGCCAGGCTTAAGGTTTTGAGATATTTTTTCAGTTTCTTCGCTAAATAAATCCTCAGCAAAAATAATTTCTTGAACTAATAATTTTTCCAGACGTCCTTTTACTGGTATTAAGCTAAAGCGAGAATCTCTCCCCTTGGGCCTACCAAGATGGGAAACAAGAATAATAGAGGCTTTCCTATCTTGGAGATAGCGTATAGTGGGAATGGTGGCTTTTATACGAGAATCATCGTTAATTGAACTATCCGGAGCTAAGGGAACATTATAATCCACCCTCATAATTACTCTTTTTCCGGTTAAATCAACATCCCTTATAGTTAAGCTATCCACTAAAAACCTCCTTTAAAGGATTTGTTTAATTAAGAGTTGATCTTATAATGTTATTTTTACCCCGTAATATGATAATTTCCAGTCATGACATAAATGACTGCATCAGCTAACCTTACCGCATAACCCCATTCGTTATCATACCAGGCAAGAACTTTTATCAGGTTACCACCGATTACTACGGTAGAGATACCATCAACAACTGTGGAATAGGTTGTACCTTTAAAATCACTGGATACTAATGGTTCTTCAGTGTAACCGAGGACGCCTTTCAGGGCATGGAGGGATTCATTTTTAAAAGCTTCATTTACCTCGGTTATGGTGGTATTTTTAGAAGCCACCACCGTAAGGTCGGTTAAAGACACCGTGGAAAGAGGAACCCTCAGGGCAATACCGTGCATTTTTCCTTCCAGGGCAGGAAGTACCAGACTTATAGCTTTAGCAGCACCAGTGGAGGTAGGTATAAGGTTAATGGCTGCTGCCCGGGCTCGCCTTAAATCATCATGAGGTAAATCCAAAATCCTCTGGTCATTGGTATAAGCATGTATGGTAGACATTAATCCCTTTTCAATACCAAAATAATCCAGTAAAACTTTGGAAACCGGTGCCAGGCTGTTGGTAGTACAGGAAGCCATAGATATTATATGGTGTTTTTCATAATTATAAAGCTGGTGGTTAACACCCAAAACCAGGGTAATATCTTCCCCTTTTGCTGGGGATGATATTAATACTTTTTTAACCCTACCTTTTATATGAGTACTAGCATATTTAACATGGGTAAATCTCCCTGTAGACTCAATAATCAGCTCTGCTTCGGTATCTTCCCAGGGTATCAGGGCGGGGTCCTTTTGAGAATACACTTTAACGGACTTACCGTTTATTTTAATAAATTCGGAAGTGGCTTCAATACTACCTTCAAAACGGCCATAATTGGAATCATACTTTAACAGGTGAGCCAGCGTAGGTGTATCAGTGATATCGTTAATGGCAACCACTTCAACTTTATCGGAATAATAATCGTGAAAAGCTTTAAAAACCTGCCTTCCTATTCTACCGAATCCGTTAATGCCAATTTTAATCATTTTTTTCTCCTTTCTTTTGAGTTGAGTTTATTTTACCATAAGTTATTAAGGCTAAAATTAATGATTGTGAATAGTTGACAATTTTATAGACAAATATTGCCTTTCATATTTCCAGCGACCATAGACTGCTGGGTTAA